>CAZSWR010000057.1:0-24535 GCA_964610885.1 uncultured Hyphomicrobiales bacterium
TTAATTTTGAATCGTTGATGGTAGCGTAATTTGGAAAGTTAATTGAAAGCTATGATGCATTGATAGTTTCAATGCAGCGCGAAGAGGGGAAGCGCTGAGGAGTCAAAAATAATGATTTTGATAACTAAAAGAAACAAGATGGCAAAAATTCGCATGAACACGGTTAAAAACTTTAATAGCTTTCAGGAACAATTTCAGCAAATCCGATTTAATTAAAATCCCAAACAGTGAAATTGATGTGCGGCTGTGCCGCTTTAAATTTGAAATTTATTTATTTGTTTTATTTATCTAAACGAAAGGTGTATTATGAAAAAATCAATCCTTCTTACGATCGTTGCCTTCTTGGCAATCAGCGTTGCCTTCACATCATGCGCAAAAAAATCGGATGAAAAAGCAAAAGGCGATATCCAGAAAGTCGTAACAGATTACAAAGCTCAATTGGACAACTTGAAGAAACTTGCTGGCAACCCCAACATGGCAGATCCCGCCGTCGGTGCTGAATTCGCAAAATTCCAAAACACCAAAGCAGACTTTGACAAAAAATTGCAAGCAGCAAAAGACGCTGGCAAAGATAAAGTTATCCCCGAAGACTTGAAACCTATCGACGAAGACTATACCAAAACAGCCGCTGAATTCCAAAAAGTTTACGGCGAAGTCTCAACCAAAATCCAAGCAGCAGCTCAAGCAGCAGCAACAACTCCCGCCCCCGAAGGCGAAGCAAAACCCGAAGCAGCAAAAAAATAAGTTCGTTTCTTATGAAATGAGGGTGGCATAAAAAAAATTTTCTTTCAACAATTTACTAAGGTGTAAAAATGAAAAAATCAATCCTTTTCTCAATCATGATCATGCTCGTCGCCGGTGTATTCTTCACATCATGCGGCCAAAAACTCAACCCCGAAACCAAAAAAGCAGCTGATGCAATCATCGCAAATCAGAAAAAAGCAATCGATGAATTGAAAAACATGCCCATCGATCCCGCAAATCCTCAGCTCGCACAAATGGTTGCCGACAAAGAAGCAAAATTCAAAGAAATCGCCAAAACATGGGATGAAGCAAAATACAAAACAGACATCGATGCAAAAGAGCTCGAAGGTTTGGTAAAAGCCAAAAAAGACAACGAAGATGCATTTGTTAAAGCACTTGGCGAATTGAAAAACAAAATCGCACAAGCACAAACTGCAGCTCCCGCCGCTCCCGAAGCAGCTCCCGCCGCTCCCGAAGCAAAAAAATAAGTTAACTACACAATAATATTTAGCCATCCTCCTAATATTATTGAAAGAAAAACCTCTCTGCTGATTTATCGCGGAGGGGTTTTTCACTTTTATTTCAGGCTAATCGATAACAATCTCGCCCTCGCGGAATCCGTAATGCTCCATCCAATACTCCTTCGTGAAGTGGAATCCGGTCGAGGCCGCCAACCGCAAATCCCGCTCCAATTGCTCCTTGCTCTGGCCATCGTTCATCACCAACCGAAACCGTGGCGATGCGACCGGCCCGAAATTCAATTCAACAATGCTCGAAATAAGTTCGTTCATCGCTTGCTCCACCAACCGGCAGTCCGATTGAACCACTTCGCGGCGTATCTTGAAATGTGTTTCGGCCGCAGCATAGCTGCCCATGTTGATCTCCGTCGTCAGCGTCTGCGATAGCAATGCCTTCGATATTTCCGAATTGCAATGATGTATCAGCTCGCGAAACAAATTGACCGACGAATTCCTCGACGCTTCGTGCATGCTCACGCTGATGTCGGCCGGCGCCACAATCACCGTATCCTCCGCCATCTGCGACAATTGCTCCGCCAATTCCTTCGCCTCCTCCGGCGAGGCGCCCCTGGAGAACTGCCCGAGCAGTAACGGCATTCCGTAGCGCTCGCTGAAATTGACCCAAAAGCGAAGCCCGCCGCGCTTGAATTGCACCTGCCAATAGCATTTGCCGAGCAATGCCTGGCCATAGGGATTCTTGTAATCGGACTCGTAGCGCACATTGACAATCTTGTGCCGAGCAATCTGCAGGGCGTTCAGGCCAATCTCGCTCTTTGCGCATAACTCGCCAGCGGAATCGAAAGTGAACCATTCCTGCGGCTTGGCGCTAAAACTTTCCGGCGTGAGCATCTTCCCGGACTGCTTCCAGACAATCTCCATCGGTTGGAACCCGAATAGCGGAGCTTCGAGAGCATCTCGCTCGATTGCGCGTATGTCCAAATCGCGAATGATCTGATCGACCTCGCGCAAGACGTGGGCCGGGGTGCCGGACGGCACAAGCGTGTATTCCAAACATAGCACTCCGCTCTTCCGCGATTGGATGCAAGACCAAACGTGAGGATCGTTTTTCAAATCGCGGTATGCCTCAATCGTTTTGCCTGTGCGCCGGAGTATCGTGTCGGGGTTGGGCAGGAATCCCAAGAAATTCCCTGCTGATGCGAACCGCGAGCGAGTGAAATACTCATTCGTTAGTTGATGTATGTTTGCCATGCTTCTTCCTTCGTTATTCAAATTTATTATCATTTCACTGAATGCAAAACGTACCCGGCAGCGGCGCCCGTAATGAAATACAGAGGCACGCGCCACCACGGCTCGCGTTTCTCCACTGTCCGCGTAACGATTTGCCTGTCGATGATGGCGGTGTCCGGCGCCTTGCGAATTTCAAGACTCAAAAGATTCTCCGGGAAGGCGAATTCGGCTCTAATTGTATCGTGGACGACGACAGTATCGATGCTTGCCGTGAATGGCGCACTCTCGACAACCGTATCGGAGACTTTGACGATTCGAGCTTTGTATCTCGTGATCACGACCGGTTTGCTGGGCCTGATGGAATAGACTGTGTCGCGTACCACTTGCGTTTCGCTCGGCGGCTGGCGGCCGCCCCACGAAAAATGAATAAATGCAATCGATACCAAAACCGCGAACAGAAAAACGCACAAGTATTCAAATAGTGATTTCATATATTGCTTTCAATTAGAACTAACAATCCATCCAATACGAAAAATCGGGATGCTCCTTGAGCGATAAATAGCAAGCCGTCAGAGTGTTGTCGTGAATGCTTTTCTGGGCGTCTGCTGCTGCCGAAAGCAATTGATCGAGTGCTGGCAAATACTCTGAGCGGAGCATTACGTTGTCGAACTCGTCCCTTTGTCCGTGGCGGACATCCGCGCTCTTGAAAATCTCGATATGGATTAAATCTTTATTGTTCGAGCCGGCCACGCGAAGGTAGTTGCCGCATTCATTTTTCAGTGCCATAATGTATCCTTTTTTAGGGAATGAATTTAACTTTTTTTCGATTCAATATTGACCGAAGAGGCGCACCAGCCGATAGAAGCTCCAATTTCGCCCTTGGCCTCGACGCGAAGGGCGTAGTAGGTGTTGTCGGCAGAGACTCGCACATCCCACGCTTCGGTTCCGGTGTCTGCTGCAATTTGGCGTATTGTATATGTGCCACCGACCAATTCGACGCCGGCTGCATTTCGTTTGGCCGAGCCAACGATTTCCCAAGTTCTGGCGATGTTCCTCGCCGAGTCCCGGGCGTGGACAATCATTCGGAAGCTGAAAACTGTGTTGGTAATAATCGCGCAGCGGCCTGTGCCGACCATGGCTTCGGTCCAAGCATCATTTGTTGTCGTAACAGCCCAATTGACAATGCTCCATTTGTGAGTGCCCAAGCTGTCGAAGGTTTTGCAAAGCTCGCCCTGCCGTTGGCAAGAAGTGAATGCGCCGAGCGCAACCCCATAATTCATGTTGTTTGTGGATGAATATGCCCCAATCGAAACTCCATACGAATTATTGCCGCTGCTGGAGTATCCCATCGCAATGCTATAGTTGGAGTTGGCTGAAACGCCACTACCAATACTAACGGAATATTGATAAGCGACTGAATTGCTTCCCAGTGCTAAAGATTCGTTGAAAAGAAGCTTCCATGCGCTTCCATTCGAGACGAAATCCACCGCCGATCGCGGGCAGACCGTCGAAAGCAAAGTAGTTCCCGAATACACAGCCAGGTTTAGGCTCGACGCAGCCGAGGCGATGTTTTGAACAGTAAACACCTTGCCATTTGAACTATCAGCCGATGGCAGGTAAACATTCCTACTCGTCGAGAGCGGTTCGAGGAATTGGAATCGGGGGCTGCTTGCCGCGAGAGTTTTATTTGCGCTCAATTGCTCTGTATTTGCCGACTGGGATGGGAGCGAGTCTGTCCAAGAAACGTTCGTTCCGTCGGTTGCGAGTATTTTTCCATTGTTGCCGGACTGCTGCGGCAGCACTTGATTTGCTGTGGTTTGGTGTGGGTTTCCGGTGTCCGCCACGTGTCCTGCGTTGGCTTTGGCTGCGAGCGCTTCGTTCAGGTCCGTTTGGTTGTCTAAAGTCCCTTTGATTTGGCCCCACTCTGCGCCGGCCGCACCCGAAATCGGTATGATTGAAATTGGCATTTTTCGGTTCCAAAAGTTGTTGGTGATAAAGAATATACATCACTGCAATCCACGCATGGGCGAATGGGTGGGGGAGAGGGTTGGGGCGCGGATTGCAGTGAAATGTTTGGTGCTCGTTGGGCGGAGCATATCTGGCAAGAACTTAGGTATCGGCATAGAAGGCCGTAACCGTCAGCTTGCCGCTCATGGTGGCCATCGGGGCGAACGATACCGAAAAGAAGCGAAACATCGGGCTGGCGAAGACGACAATCGCGTCTGTTTCGTTGCTCACGCTATCGACTGTGAAACTTGCCGCCTTCACGCTCGCCTCGCAATCGTTGCTCAGGAGTATTTCTACCACCGACTGGCCGAGTTGCGAAACGTCGCGCCACGAGATTTGGATGGAATTGAGCACGGCCGCTATCCTGCCCGATTGAACTTTGGGTAGCCGAGTTTCGATCCATTCCGAACGGCACGCGCAGCCCATGTTTTCCGATGAAAACACTTCGATGGTCATGGCCTGCCCCCGGTTGGCTCGAAACCAATCAAGCCGCGCAGGGCCATATTGCCAAGCCGAGCTAAAAGGTTCCGCCGCTTCAAGAATACGCCCTGGCGCGGCCACCCGCCGGAAGAGGTTTCTTCGGTGTTGAATGCGATGGTCTCCACCCATCCGGCCTTGCCGGTCCGGACGATACGCTCGATGTGGCCGAAAGGAGTGCCTGCTTTGTTCCATACCACTAAGTCGTGAACTTCCGGGAGGGCTGTTGTGCGAACTCCACGGGCGGCAGCGTCCGCAAAGATAGCATTGGCAAGCCCGCTTCGCGCAATCGGAACCGCTCCGATGCCCAAGGCATGCGCCGCCACGCTGAAGGCCCAGTACTGGCCCGCTGCGCAATACGGAGCGCCCGGGGCAAGGCCAACAGAACGCAAGTATTCGTCGATCTGCGCGGACGAATTTCGCCCAGATTCCTCCACGCCAATTTGAGAGAGCGCGCTGTCCAAAGAAGCATCTAAGAGCCGGCCATCGCACGGGAGATTGTACTTCGTGAATCCGCAAACCAAATGCAGCGCGATGCCGAATATGAATATATACTTTACTTTTAGCATAATAATGATTGGTTTGTTGTAAAAATATTAATATCGTCAAACAAATCACTGATTCTTTACGCTACACAGAAAACTGCGCCAAATAGACACCGAGCACGACCAGCCCGATGCAGACGTGGACCCCGAGGAAGATTAGCCCTGCGTTGGAAGTGCCGGATTTGTCCGATGCGAAATCAATCGCCGTGTAGGCATAGTTCGCAGCGCCGGAAAGGGCGATCGCAAGGGCCTCGGTGGTGGAGATGAGCAGCATTGTTTTTATCTCGGGCATGGACGGGGCCAACAGCCACGCGGCCGCAAGCCCGACGAGCAGCCAAATGCTGTTCCTCTTGGCGAAATTCCAAATTTCATTCATAAATGCCTCAAATTTATGTTAGTGTTAATTCAAATTAGTTGGATGGGAAGATAATTCGTGTATTGTAATCCCAAATTGTTCATTAAAACATGACATTTTTTCTATCCCCTCATCCCCGGCCCTTCTCCCGACAGGAGAAGGGTGTAAGAAAACGTGCTTTTTAGGAAGTCCCTTTCGCCCTTTGGGAGAAAGGGATTTAGGGTATGAGGGTTTTTCCAACGTTCAAATTGGGGTATTGCCACCTATGAATAGGTGTCTAAATCGTTTGCAGGAAAAAGTCTTCGAGGCGGTTCGGCCGGTTGTGGGATTTCCGGCCTCCTCTCGGCTCCTTGCAGTTTCATCCGGCCCTGCGCGATCCACCTTAGCTGCTCGAGTGCAGAGTCTTTCCGCTCCAAAATCGCCGCCGGCACGCCCGTTTTCGCCATCGCCGATTGGAAAAGGTAATAAACGGCCAGATCGGCGGAAATGCTCACGATGAGCGCAGGTGGCGCGCCGACGAATGGGACGGAGTAGCAATTGCCAAGGAAACTGTCAATCACAGTGTCTGCCTTCGCAATGAAGGCGTTAATTCGATCCTCATTAATGGCCGTGGCGCTTGGGTCGCCGGATAGTTTGGCCAGCTCTGCCGTGGAGAACTCATTGGAAAGGCTGCTGATTGATGAATAGCTCATTTGTTGGCCTTTGGGTTTAGGGTACTAATTTGATGCGAATGATTCCGCCACCCACGCAGCCGTCCAGCGCTCGGCCGTTGGCAATCGCACCGGTGGTGGCCTTTTTACCGATTCCGTTGGCTCCGCTCATGATGTCGTCGCCCGCGGCGCAATCGCCCGATATTTCCAATAGGGCAACGCCGAGCACGATGGCCGATGCCAAACTGTCTGCGCTCCAAGCGGCCTCGGTAACCCCGAAGGCACGGCCGCCATCGGGAGTGAGAGTGCCTGCAAAGCCCACGAATCGCTTAGCGGGAATGTCCTGATGCACGGGTATCGTCAGCGACTGAACCGGCCGGAATGTCTTTTCTGTTATTGCCATGGTCTCACCTTTGTTCGTTGTGGAATTGTTATTTGTTCGTTGTGGAATTGTTATTTGTTTGTGTTGGAAATCAAGAAGGCGGCGTCCGTCGATGTTACGCGGAGGCAATAATTGTCCGTGGCGCGTATAACTTTCTTCTTCCCGCCATTTTCGCAATACGAATCGACTTCGGGTTTGCCCTCGCGTTGGAACGTGTAGCCATAGCTGGGATTGAACTCCGATCGTGCAGATTTCTCGTTCTTATCGACGTAGGCCAAGATTGCATTGTCGCCCCAGATATCCGTAAACAGCCTGCCATCGGTTGAATAGACTGCTTGGCCCACCTTGATTTCGGGAATCTCGGTCATTTCGGCGAGCATCGGCAGTGTCAGTTGGGCGCCGCGCAGGTATTTGAGCTTTTCGACGATTTTCGGATGGTCCACCAATGCCTGCCAAGCCGTTTCGCCCAGCACCAAAGTGTTCGGATAGCGGCCGATGCGCGCCCTGACGGCTCTCATGCCCTGCTTGATGTGGCCGATCGGGTCGATGGAGAGTGCGTAGTCGTTCCAGGCCTCCGAAGCGGTCAGGACAAGTTTCATATCGTCGGAATAATTTGCAGCGGATTGCGCGATGTCTGCTGCTTCCTTTTCGCGTCCGAGCAAAATGATGTCCATTAGCTCTTTCGTAACGCGCTGCTCGATGCGGAAGAAATCGGGCGATTCCTCTTCCTCTAAGTAATCGACAGCCATTTCGATGTCTCGCTCTCGAGTCTCGAAATTGATTAGCGACAGGTCCGAAAGCGGAATCCTGTTGGAATCGGCGCCGGTCGCCCTGTCTGTGTTGCGGATGATGAAGGCTTCTTTGCCGAATACTGGTATCTTGCCCTTCAGCTTCGATACGCTGACGGACGGGAAAAGCGATTCGCCGACGAATCCAGAGTTGGAGTAGCCCTGAGCCACCGTCGAAAGTACCGGATCGACCATGCGAATGTCGTCCAAACGCGAATTTGCCATAATTCACTCCTTGTTTGTTCGTGGAAAAATGAGTTCAGCTTTTTGTGAATATCAAGAGTTTACGCTCTGATTCGATATGTGAGGTCAATAACGCTTTGTATGGGTAGATGCCATTACACCAATAAAGCAACAGTAGTTGAATGATAAAAATTTCAAACCACCCCTGAAACCCATTGCTACGCAAAGGATTTCTTTCCCTTCCTTGGTAAGGAGGGGATAAAAGGGTAGGTTTTAAATTCAAATAACTCGACCCACATAAAACGATATAGAACCGATTTGTGTATGGTAATAGAATGAATAAATGAATGCTTGCCACGCGAAGCTCGTGGCGAGCCGAGGCGAATCAGTAAAGCTCTCGGAAAGCCAGCGTGGCGGCCTCTTCGTAGCTCATCGCTGAGTTCGAGCGCAGCAAGTCTTTGGCCCGGGAATGTACCGCCCATCGAGCATCCGAAGAGTGGTCCGGTAGCTGCTCTCGCGCGATTTCGATTGGCGGCGCGGCGGAGAATTCGCCCAAGGGAAGCCGAGTGTGCGCCGAGCCGACGAACCTTTTCAAAAGAGCCGTTCCTGTTGGTTCCTGCTCGGAGAATTCCGAATTGGCACTGCTTTGGGATGAATCGTGGGCGTTAAGGATTTCCAGCAGGCAGCAAATATCTTCGATTTGCGCCGGAGTGTAGCGTTGGCCGCCGTTTTCGGATTTGATTGACTCGGCGAAGGATCGGAATTCCTTCTTTCGTGCCTCCGATTCCATGGCTTGGATCGTGCGTTCCAGCTCGAGAATCTCTTGGCGTTTGACTTGGTTCGCCTGTTCCAATGCCTTGATTTTCTCGTCGCTGTCGGCAAGTTTTTGCCCCAGTTCCCGGATTTGGACTGTGAGCAATCGGCCAGTGTCGTGTTTTGCAGGTGTTTCCTTCGTGTGTGTCGGGATTTCTTCCCGCTCGCCTTCGCTTGGGGCAGCCTCGGCCGTTACTGCTATTGGTGGGGCAGTGGAGGCGTCTGCGGCGACGGATGAGGATGGGCGCGGTGCGGCTGGGCCACAATCGGGTTGGTGCTCGTATTCGGCGTACTCGCTGCCCGAGCGAAGGTTGGGACGGCGCAAGCCGCGAACAGCAGGAGCGGCCGCCCCGAGGAATCCGACGTGCCTGAGCATATTGTCGGGATAGAGCGATATTGAAACACTTGCGAAATTGCCATTTTGCACTTCGACGGCCAGGCTCGGATCGATGCCTTTGAGTTTGGCCACGAGGAAATCTCCGCGGCGGGCCAGCCGTTCGACCCATCCGAGAGCCGGAGCATCGGCCTGCGGGTGGCCCTTGACGACGGGCGCCATGAAGGATTCGTCCTCTGAGACTTTTGAATTATACAGTTCGGCAATCGAGTCGAGCTGTTGGGCGGAATATTCTGCTTCGTTGCCTCGGCTGTCGGTTTGCTTGCCGGAGCGAAAAACTTCGATCCACATAATACTTTCCTTGCTAATATTTGAAAATGATTCAAACAACTATTGCAAAACTATGCCCAAGCGCAAGGAGCGGCAAGGAAAGGGTTTTTAAAGAGTTTCTGAGAGTTTTGCGGAGGGGGAGGCAATGGTTTTATTTGCATAGGAAATTGGAAAGTGGTAAATTGTAGTATTATTTTCATCATTTATGCTCACAGTGTGGTGCTAAATTGCATCCAGAAGCAATAAAAGAAGTTTTCAAAAATGCAGGAGTTACAATGCAACTTATCGAACATAGGCTGATAATTGAGAAAAATCCAGCAGCCTACACGCAAGATTTAGAAAATGACAGATTGGCCAAAACACTTATCAATCATATCAAACCTGATTTCAAAGGTGTCCGTTTTGATTCAAATAAAACAGAATTGTTGATGCAGTGTATTCGATTGATTTTTGAAACACAAGATAATCGTCCGTTTTTTCACGTCGAAGGCACGGAACTTCCCTTGTGCTGGAATCGGCCAAGCGATTGGGATATAAACTATATAAAATACGAATGGGGCCACTTGCTTTCGCGGAATCAGAATCCAGATAATCCTAACGCAATTATTGAGAATCTCGGGCTTTACTCTGCCAGGTGCAATCAGCATATTCAGAGCAGTATGAATATTCAGGAATTAATGGTGTATGGTGGGTTAATTGCACAACGCATTTCCAACGTTCTAACTAAGAGGCGTGTTCTCTTTGCCTCGGAAGATTGGAATCAGACTATTGATAGAATCAAAAGCTAAGCATACATACTATCGTTATTGCTGGTTCTATAACATTTTGTATGGGTACCGAACAAAATTTCAATATAATCTTGCCAGTATAAGTCGGAATTAACAATACCGCGCGAGCGGTTAAATTGTGGTAGAAGTATGTTTTTTTTAGATGTACAACCTCGTAGAGGTTGAATTTTCAGGTTTATTGATGTATGCAGGATTAGTAGTGTTCAATCTGTGATGAACTCCTTCGATAAGCACTTTGTGAAATAAGTAACTAGCGGAAACAAGAGGGATTTCCCGAATATACGGGAACGATAAAAGCACCCGAATCCAAGTTGTCAAAGGAATAATTTAATCCCTAAGGGATATCAAAGAGCCAATAGCTTCGATACCTACCATAATTTAATCGCTACGCGATATTCTAAGAAACACTAACGGAGATTGAGCAATCAACAACCCACACAAAACAGCGAAGAGCCGAATCAGCTTTAACTCTATATCGCAAGAATTCAAATATTAAGCACCTACCAAGAAAACATTATTCCCGGATATTTATTAACAAGTAAATATCTTCTTGATTATTAAGTAAATAACAGTTAAATTGCTTGTCTGTATTTTTGTATTTTGAAAGAATTATGAACTTGAATCCAAATCCCGAGCAAACCGATGCCACAGTCTCTGGCAAAGGGATACTATACGTGGTTTCCACGCCCATCGGAAACAACGAAGACATTACTGCCCGCGCAGTGCGTATGCTTCGCAATTGCGACCTCGTCGTCTGCGAGGAAGCAAAAGAAGGCGCCCAGCTCCTACGCCAAAACAATCTGACGAAACCCATTGAGACACTCAACGAGCAAAATGAGGTGGAAAAATCCATCGAAATTCTCTCGCTCCTGAAGACAGGCAAAAGCATTGCCCTGGTTTCCGATTGCGGCACTCCCGTCTTTGCCGATCCCGGGCTGACGCTCGTACAAATGGCAATTCAAAACAAAATCACAGTCGTCCCCGTGCCCGGCGCCTCCAGCATTATGGCCGGACTCGTGGCGAGCGGATTCACGACGAACCAATTCCTCTATGGCGGCTTCCTCAATCGCGAACGCTCGATCCGTATCGAAGAACTCGTGGCGCTCTCCCGCGAGAGACGTACAGTCATTATTCTCGAAACGCCATACAGGCTGATGCCCATACTCGAAGCTGCGGCCCAGGTGATGCCAGACCGCAATGCCTACATCGGTTGCAACCTGACCCTTCCGTTCGAAACGCACCACTATGGGACATTCTCCGAGCTGCTGGAACGATTCTCGGAAATGAAATTCAAAGGCGAATTCATCATCGTATTCGAGGGCGCTAACGCAACCGACGCCGACAGAGAAATTCCTGTTTATATCGAACGTGGCGAATACAGATCCAAAGGCCCGCGCCGCTACGATGACCATCGCGGCTCCCGCTTTGACGACCGGCCGAGAAAGAAATACTCAGACCGCTCGCCCAGATACTTCGATGAGGCGGAAGACGACGCTGAACATGGCAAATCCGAAAATTCAGACGAAACCGCTGATACCGATGATGCAAATATCTTTGAAATGGGCGAAGACGTAACAGACAAATATACAGATTCAAGCGAAAAACGCCATGACCGCCGCGAGGGTGGCTTTAACCGCGATCGCTGCGAAGGTGGCTTCAACCGCGACCGCCGTGAAGGTGGCTTCAATCGTGACCGCCGCGAGGGTGGCTTCAATCGTGATCGCCGTGAGGGTGGCTTCAATCGTGACCGCAATGAAGGTGGCTTCAACCGCGATCGTCGCGAGGGTGGCTTCAATCGCGACCGCAACGAAGGCGGCTTCAATCGTGATCGTCGCGAAGGCGGCTTTAACCGTGATCGCAACGAGGGTGGATTTAACAAAGGTGGTTTCAACCGCGACCGCAACGAAGGTGGCTTCAACCGCGATCGTAAAGAAGGTGGCTTCAATCGCGACCGTCGCGAAGGCGGATTTAACAAAGGTGGCTTTAACCGTGACCGCAACGAAGGTGGCTTCAATCGTGATCGTCGCGAAGGTGGGTTCAACCGCGATCGCCGAGAGGGCGGGTTCAACCGCGATCGCCGAGAGGGCGGATTCGAGAAAAAGAATTTTGAGCACGGAGACTCCGAATCCGGAACCGTGTTTGGGCGCGAAGCTCGCGAAGGCGGATTCGGCAGGAAACCATTCGGTGGTGGCAAGGGTGGATTCAGCAAAGGTGGCTTCAATAAGGGCGGCTTTGGCAAGAAGCCATTCGGCGGCGGCAAGGGCGGATTCAAGGGCAAAGGCAAACCCAGAAAAGACTGGTAACGACATTTGGGGGCTGATGAATTATGATAATCAACGAGCTTAACGTTGTGAACATCAGGAACCATGCCGCTACCGAACTTAGGTTCAGTCCCCGCATCAACGTTCTCTGTGGGAATAATGGTGCGGGGAAGACAAGCCTGCTCGAAGCAATTTCGATCTGCGGGCTGACGAAGAGTTTCCTCCCCGTTGCCGATACCGGAATCGTCCGTAAGGGCCAAAACAACTATCAAATAGCGCTTCGGGCCGAAAATTCGCTTGGAGTGCCGTACTCCGTTTCCATCAAATGCTTCCTCGGCACCAGGAAACAAATCGCCAATTCATTTGCTGACCACAATACGGTGAAGGACATCATCGGGCAGTTGCCGCTGGTGATACTTTCGCCTGATTACAAATCCATAACTTTCGGTTCGCCGGAGGAGCGTCGCAGCTTTATCGACAGCGTGCTCTGCCAGACGAGCAAGATTTTCCTCGAGGAATTGCTGAAATTCCGCAAAGCACTCAAGCAGCGCAATAACTTATTGAACACCTTCAAAATCAACAAGACTCAGGATTTCTCGCTCTTGGAGCCTTGGACGGATATGCTCATCGGCTTGGGTGCGTCGATTATCCACAGGCGGGCGAAATTCGTTTCGGAACTGGTTCCGTATTTCCGCGAGCACTATGCCGAGCTTTCCGCCGGGCGCGAAGAGGTCGATTTGATGTACTTGGCCAACCATTTGCCCGAGTCCGAGCCGGCCGAGAAATTCACAAAAGAGCAGATTCAGGATTCGCTTGCCGTGAAGCACTCGCTCGTCCGTATGGACGAATTGCGCCGCGGAACGACCCTTTTCGGTCCGCAAAAGGACGAGTTGCGCATCGGAATCAACGGAGGCACGGCCAAGGAATACGCTTCGCAGGGCCAACACAAATCGCTATTAATTGCGCTGAAATTTGCCGAGTTTTTCTATATGAAAGACAGAAGGAACGAAATACCTGTCGTGCTTTTGGACGATATTTTTTCCGAATTAGACCGCGCCCGTTCGTCGAAAGTGCTCGAAATGCTTTCTCGGCAATCGGCGCAAACATTCATCACCGTAACGGATTCGGATACGCTAAAAGAAATCTTGCCAATCGGCGAAGAAAAAGCTATATTTGAAATTCGTGACGGACAAATAATAGGCAATTGACAATGGGCTTTTTCAATCGAAAACCGAAGTCGCTCGGCGATATGATAGCAAATGCAATCGGCGAATACGGGCTGGCAGAAAAAGTCTTGCTCGCAAGAATCGCCCAGGAATGGCCGCAAATCGCTACCGAAACCGTCGCCAAACACGTCCGTGTGATGAAATTGGAAAATGGAACTCTGCACCTTTCGGCCGAAAGCCCCGTCTGGAAACAAGAAGTCTTCATGCGCCGCGACAAACTCGCCTCGGCAATCAACGACTTCCTGAACGAATCGCGCATCAAACAAATCATCGTTCACTGAGCATCTGTTGAAATGTTTTTTAAGTTCTGTGTCGTATTAGGTGAGTCGAGTTTTATTAATTAAAAACCTCCCCTTTTGTCCCCTCCTTGCCAAGCAGGGGAAAGAAATCCTTTGCGTAGCAATGGGTTTCTGGGGTGGTTAGTAGCTCATGCGCGAGATGAGTATTTTCCAGATTAAACTACTACTGTTTTATATGAGTGTGGGAATCTACCCGCACAATACGTTAGTGAATCATAAAATATTAACGAACAGTGGAGCTTTCACTTTTCAGCTGAATCTAATCCCGCTCCTCGTTTCCTTATCAATTTGTATAACCATAAATTGTTCATTTGAATCTTGATATATTTGCTATACCCTCATCCCCGGCCCTTCTCCCGGCGGGAGAAGGGAGTAAGAAAAGGTGCTTTGTTGGAAGTCCCTTGTCGCCCTTTGGGAGAAAGGGATTTAGGGTCTTTCTAACGCACAATTTGTAATAAAAGTATTTGTTTGATAACCATCTGTTTTGTGTGAATGAAGTCAGAGCTGAACAAATACCCGGCTTGTATATGGCTCGCATCGATACTCATCGGTGCTCTCGCATTTGGTGCTACGACTGCTGCCGGACTCGAACTGCCTGTCGTGGCGGCGGGAATTGCTGTGCTGGCCGTCATCGGTTACGCATTTGGTTGGAAGGCGATGGCGTTTGTGCTCGTTGGATTGGTCATGGGCGTGTATGTGTCGCTTTTTTCGCGCACGGCTATTCACGGGTTGGAAGATGTTACGATTCAGGACAGGCAGGGCTTCCTGGTGGCGCGGGCGGACAGGGTGATTTCCTCGGATTCGGCGAGCCAGAAGGTGCTGTGCACGGGCCGGCTTAGCTCGGACGCGCTCTCGGCCGAAAGTGTTTGCGTCTTGCTCAGCGTCCGGCGCGGGCTTCGCGATGTGGACTTCGGCAGGGGATGTATTTTCTCGTCGACTATTCGCTTCAACCTTCCGCAGGAAAGGGCTTTCCCGGGCGAGTTCTCGCAAAAGGACTATTGCCGGTCTTTGGGGGCTTCGTTTGTGGCGCGAACTGAGACTGATGATTGTTCGATAATCGAACCTGCGAGCGGATTCCTTCTGTTTTTCGACGGTGCCTCGAAAAGGATTTGCGGCATAATCGACCGAATGTACCCGGCGGAGGTTGCGGGCATTGTGAAAGCATTGGCCACAGGGGACAAATCGCAGATTTCGCCCGAGACAGGCCGTGTTTTCTCGCTTTCCGGCACGGCGCACGTGCTCAGCGTTAGCGGTTTGCACGTCGGGATTGTCGCTTTTTGCCTATTTGCCATGCTGAGCGGCGTGCGGAACCGAGTCGTGAAGTTTGTCATATTTTTCGTGCTGATATTCATCTTTGTTGCAATTACCGGCTGGCAGCCCTCGGCGCTCCGGGCCGGGTTCATGGCTGTGGTGTTCCTGTACCTGCGGACGGCCGAAAGGCGAGCCGTTGGGCTGAACGTGATTTGTTTCTCGATCGCCGTAATCATTTTGTCTTCTCCGCAGTTGGTTTTCAATGCCGGATTCCAGATGTCTGCGCTGTCGATACTCGGAATTGCAGCCTTCTACGGGCCGGCCGGCAGGTTCGTGGACGCGATCGCGGGCGGGCAGAAATCACATTTTCAGTTTTTGCGGAGTTCGATTGCGCTCACCGCGTCGGCCTCGATAGCCGTGGCGCCCGTAACGGCGTACTATTTTGGCTACTATTCGATTGTGTCGGTTGCGGCGAATCTGATCGTGGTTCCGGCCATTTCCTTGGCAATGATTTTCGTTTACATTTCGATTCCGTTGTATTTGGTTTCGTCCGCGGCGGCGGCGGTTTATTCGGTTCCGGCTTCGTTTCTCATCGCCTCGTCGGAGAGCTTGAATTCGCTTGCTGTGTCTCTGCCATACTCATTTTTCCGCGATGATTTCATCTTTGCGAAAAGTATTATTATATCAATTCTTTTGATATATATCCTTTCGTCGCGGACGCGGCGGGCGGCGATTTTCCGAGTGGGCGCTGCGTGCGTGGCCGCTGCACTGGTATTCGCTCAATTGGGCGAAGGCGGCGAAGAGTGCGTAGTCGTGCCGAGGAAAGCCAACGTTGCCGTGCTGCTGGCCGACGGCGGCAGGCACTACGCAATCATAGCCGACCGCCGGCCGGACAACTTTGGCGCGGTGGATTGGGGCGAATTGACGTATTTAGAATCAATTGATGGACCGCTGACGGTCGCGGTCAGCGGGAACTCCGGGATTGCCCTCACTGACGCCCTTCGCGGGCTTCGCGATTTCGCATACGCGGAAATACCGGCCGATTGCCAGCGCCGAATCAATGAAATACTAAATGAAACAATCGTAAAGAGAGTAAAGAAATAAGGCACTTGCGCGAAAATTTCGGCCTGATTGTGGTGGATTATTTTTTGGAACAATATTAAAAATAATTTATTATATTGAATGTTTGCTAAGGGCAAAAACGTATATTGATAATTATTCAATTTTCCGAGAATGCTTGGCGAGCCGTTGGCCACTCAAGCGAACTGTAAAGAATTGAAATTAATGTTTTCTGTTTGTTATTTGGGATTGAATATACTTTTTTTTCCATACTAAAGTAATGAGTTTCCCGCGCCTGCCAGATTGGTTGGGCAGTGCCGACCGGGTTTGTGGCCGGCTCCGGTGGAACAGTATTAGACAATTTATCAAGATTAGAAAATGAGAGTCGCCTTATTCGAGAATATCGAAAAACCTGAATCCGCCCGTTTTGCGGCCATTGCAGCTGTGAAGTTGCTTCAGTTGGGGGCAGAAGTTTGTACAACCCGTGAATTGGTGGAGCATGTGGAGGAGCAATACAGGGAGAGAGTGCGCGCGCTCGATGTCTCTTGCTTCGAGAAATATGCCGACGTGCTTATTTCGTTCGGTGGCGATGGCACTTTGCTGACAGCTGCCAACCGAATGATTAATTCCGAGATACCGATCATGGCGGTGAACGTCGGGAAATTGGGCTTTTTGGCCGAGTTTTCCGTCAGAGAAATGAATACTTCGCTAGAGAACCTGATTCGCGGGAATTACCGCGTCGTGGACCGAACGATACTCGAAGCGCACATAGACGACAACATACTCTATGCCGTCAACGATTTCGTGATCGAGAAAAGCACTTCGCGGATGATTATCGTCGAGGCATTTGCCAATTCGCATTTGATCGGCGCATACCGTTCCGATGGTTTGATCGTTACCACTCCTACGGGTTCGACGGCGTATTCGCTCTCGAACGGCGGGCCGATAATCACTCCGTCTGCAAACGTGCTTTGCCTCACTCCGATCTGCCCACACACGCTGACGCTGCGCCCATTGGTGCTGCCGGATACAATGGAAATCCGACTTCAGGCAACGGATTGCGCTGCTCCGCCCACTTTCGTGGCGGATGGCCAGACGAGCATCACTGTTACGCCCGATACGGAGATCGTGATCCGCCGCTCGCCGGCTCTGCTCAAGCTGATCAAGCCGCAAGAGAGTTCGTACTACGACCTGCTTCGGAAGAAGCTGCTCTGGGGCGCGAATGCCGAAAACCATGGCGAAGAGTATTAATCAGCGCATCGCCGCGCCCAGAGTGGCGGGATGAGCAATTGCAAAAATAAGTTTTGGCGCCGAGCGCAACGAATGCAATCGGCCTAAATAAAGAATAATAACAATGATTAAGGTTTTAGATGAACCCATTATCCATTATTAATTGGAATGTGTCTCCGGAGATTTTCTCGGTTGGCGGCATACACGTCCGATGGTACGGATTGCTTTTTGCCCTTAGCTTCGTCGTGGGCTACCAGCTGATTTCGTGGATGTTTCGCCGCGAACAGAAGCCGCAAAGGGCCATGGATTCGCTTACGATCTGGATGATTGTCGGCACTGTGGTGGGCGCGCGCTTGGGGCACTGTCTGTTCTACGAGCCTGCGGCCTATTTGCAGAATCCGCTCGAAATCCTGATGATTTGGAAGGGCGGGCTGGCCAGCCACGGCGCTGCAATAGGAATTATTATATCCATATACTATTTCAGCAAGAAATACCAGAACCTGCCGATGCTTTGGACCTTGGACCGTTTGGTGGTCGTTGTTGCCCTCGCCGGATTCTTTATTCGTATGGGGAATTTGTTCAATTCGGAAATATATGGCCACCCGACCGATTTGCCTTGGGGAGTGGTTTTCCCGCCGTTCGCCGATCCATCGGGGCTGCCGCGCCATCCGTCCCAGGTTTATGAATCGATTGCCTACCTGATTTTCTTTGCAATTCTGTTCAGGGTCTATCTGAAGAACTATAAAACAATGAACAACGGCTATTTGCTTTCTCTGTTCCTGATGCTAATCTTCGGAGCCAGGTTCCTGATCGAGTTCACTAAGGAGGGGCAGGCCTCTTTCGACGATGCTTTGCCGATCACGATGGGGCAGATACTCAGCATACCGTTCGTTTGCTATGGAGTTTATTTGTACCTGAAAACTAAGAAACCAAAGGCTGCCGAAGGATGAAAACTATACTGATCGTAGGCATGGTCGTCGTCAATTTAGCATTGTTTTTCTATACAATTGGTTCGGTTGCAGTTTACAGGCGGCGCAGCGTGAGCGCATTCGTTCTGTGGACGCTCACTTTGGGCTTGTTTTTCGACGCATTCGCCACGTCGTGCATGATTTATGGGTCTTCGCAGGGCGGGATCACTCTGCACGGGTTTGTGGGATACTCGGCTCTGATGGCAATGGCCGCAGATGTGTCGTCCCTATTCAGGCTGAAGAAAAAAAATGGTCTGGAGTCCGAACTGCCTCGAAAATTCTTCACATACTCCATGCTGGCCTACGCCTGGTGGATAATTGCATACGTAACAGGCGCTGTGATCGTGGGCCTCAGGTAGCCCCCCAAACGCGAGGTGCGTTATAAAAAGTTTACATATAAATTTTTGTTCAAACAATATTGCTTTTATTCCAACGTTTGAAAAACTAAGATTGAAAACAAAAATAGGATTAAAGGTTATTTTTCATTATATTACTATAAGATGGAAAACCAACTTTTTCCCTTGTTAAATAGATAGCATGGATTATTAACAGTATCTGATTGATATTTAAAATAAAGAACGATGGCTGATCTAAAGAAAATTCTCGTAGCTGAAGACGAGCTAACCAATTCAATACTTCTGAAGCGATTGCTGACGAAGGCGGGCTACTCGGTGGTTGTTGCGCATAATGGAGTGGATGCACTAAAACATTTCGAACGCGAACAATTCGATGCCCTTCTCACGGATTGGATGATGCCACAAATGGACGGAATCGAGCTGATTAGGCGAATTCGCCAAAACATCAAACCCGTCCCATTTGTCGTAATGATTACGGCGTTGGTCTCGGAGGGGGCGCGATCCTATGCGCTCGAATCCGGTGCCGACGACTATATCGCTAAGCCAATTGACGTTGACGAATTGCTCACCCGCGTGAAGGACGGACTGGACCGCAAACAGCAAGGGCTTCCCGCCAAACCTAACCAGTTGCTTATGCGCGAACTCGACGTCGATCCTCCTTTCGTGGGCGTCGTAATCGCTACGAGTACCGGCGGGCCGCCGACGCTTATCGAACTGTTTAGGAACATTCCGGCAAATACCAACGCCGCATTCTACATCGTGCAGCACGGGCCGCCATGGATGCTCGAGACCTTTTCGCAGCGCCTGCAAAGGGAAACACCTTTGAAAGTGTCCCTGGCCGTCAATGGTGCCACGAGCGAGGCGGGAAATATCTATATAGCCCCGGGCGATCGGCACATGTGGGTCAATCCGGAGAACTATAAGTTGGTGCTCGACGACGGGCCGAAAGAAAACTTCGTCCGCCCGGCTGCCGATCCGCTGTTCCGTAGCGCTGCCAATGCTTTTGGCAAGTTCTGCGTCGGGGTGGTGCTGACAGGATTGGGCCGCGATGGCACTCAGGGCGCGGCGCAAATCGCCTCGGTCGGTGGGACTATCGTCGTCCAGGACCCGGAAACGGCCGTAGCCCCGTCGATGCCCCGCACGGTGATCGAATCCGGCATCAACCACAAGGCCTTCCCGCTCCAAGACATCAGCCAAGCGGTTACGGATACAATTTTCCCGATTGCCGCAATGCTGAAAAAGAAACATGAAAACTAAATAGTTAAATTATAATTAAGAGGGGCATATTAGCCCCTTTTTTTATTTGTATTTTTTTTGTATTTTCGATTTGAAATTTTCTTTACAAATTAGACTGACAGTTTTATGCAAAAAGCCTTCAAATTCCTGACATCAATTGTTGCATCCCTCGTTTGTTTGCATTTCCTTGGGCTTAGCGCCATCGCCGGGCAATACTTGGTGAAGGGCGTCATTACCGATAAATTCTCCGGCAAGCCGACCGGTTCCACAATCGAATTTCGCTCACCGGACGGAAAGAAAATCAAGACTCAATCAAATACCATTTCCGGCGAATACCAACAAGTGCTCGAAACCGGCATCCAATACGACATTATCTTTACCGGTAACGATATTGCCCGCCAAGTCGAAAAATTGCCGCTCTCGAATTCCGATTCGTACCACGAGATGGTTGCAAACTTTTCCGTGAAGAAATTCATTGCCGGCATGGAATTCGACAAGCTGGAAGCGTTCAAATCCGGAAATACATCGATTGGCCAGGGAGCCACGAAATCCTTCGACGAATTGCAAGAAGTCATGAAGTTCAATCGCAACGTGGTTTTTGAGGTCAGGGTCAGCGCGCACGACAAATTCAAACTCCAACGCAAGGATCCCGTAAAGCCAGCAGCAGAAAAAAAAGCCAAGAAAGATAAAAAATCCAAAAAAGGCAAAAAACAAACTGAAGAACCAGCCGCCCAACCCACACCAGAACCCGCCGAGAACGCTTCGGACAGCCCGAAGACACGAAAGACAGTGGACGAAAGAGTCGAAGCAATGAAAAAATATATCGATTCGTGGCCCCGTTTCTCCGATAGGATCGTGGTGGTGCCGGACTATTCGCTTGGCGGCCCCGGCCGCGATGAATCAGTCCTGATCGTCGTTAAGAAAATTGAAAAGAACTTGGACTAAACCAACGCCGCCGCATCCACGGCAATACATTTGGGATGAAATTGATTAAATTGTTCCGCGCTCTTTTTGGTTTTCAGAAAAGGGCGCTTTTTCTTTGAAGGAGTACGAAATGAGCGAATTGTTCAAAAGAATAGCCGTGGCAATAGTCGGCATTCCGGTGGCTTTCTTTGCAATTTATTCGGGCGGCGCAGTGCTGGCCGTGGCCGTTGTTATCATAACATCTATAGCCCTGTGGGAGTTCTATGATTTGGCGCGGAAGAAAGCCCTGCACCCGAAGGATCCGATTGGATTCTTGCTCAATTTATACTTTGTCCTGTTCATTGCGTTCGTGCCCGCATCCAAGAATATGTATCCGATACACCTCATATCGGGCCTTGCCATGATTGTGCTTCTGGCTCTGCTCGTTGAGCTTTTCTCGCGAAAGGGGAACCCTCTGCTGAACTTAGCCACAATGGGCGGAGGATTCATGTACGTAACTCTGCCATTTACTTTCCTGATCCTGCTGCGCCGCGCAGGAGAGTTCTTCCCCGAGTCATTCAGCTTCACGCTTGGCACCCAAGCGGACGACCCCTGGGGCGCGTGGATGCTCCTGACGGTTTTCGTGGCGGTCTGGTGTTGCGATTCGTTCGCATATTTCTTCGGCCGCGCATTTGGCCAGCATAAACTGTTTCCGCGCGTCAGCCCGAAAAAATCTTGGGAAGGCGCCGTAGCCGGATTCTTTTTCGCAATGGCTGCCGTGATCGGTATGAATGCACTTTTTGCTCTCGGCCTCGGCGTGGTACATTCCTTGGCTATCGGCGCGGCGATTGGCGTATCGGGCCAATTGGGCGATCTGGCGGAATCCTTGCTGAAAAGGGATGCCGGAGTGAAGGACAGCTCAGCAATCATTCCCGGCCATGGCGGAGTGCTCGACCGCTTCGACAGCATTATTTTCGCAGTACCGACCGTCTATGCGTACCTGCTGCTGGTGTTTGGGAAATAATGATGAGCTGATGAGCGGATAAGCTGATGAGCGGATTGTATTCTCTAATTGAAAATTGTATAAATCCTCAGGAAACAGTTGTAGGGGCACGGCACACCGTGCCCTTCTTCCAGAAATCTGCTTGCATGCTCTAATGCAAAGCTGTGCCACACTTCGGAAGTGTGGCACAGCTTGAGTAAATAACTGATATACATGAAGATAGAGTGATTGGACTGGCTCAAAAGGGTCATTCTCAAGCGAAGTGAAGAATCCATGCTATTCGTAAGTCCTTGCTAATAATGGATGTTTCACTTCGTTCAACATGACAAAAACAGTCTTTTCGGACTTTTGAGACGGCCCCTTTGAGACAGCCCCACAAAAGCATTATCACATCAGCTCATTTTCACATCAATGTAATGCCCTGCTTTTAAAAAAAGTGGCATTCGCCACTATTTCCCGGATTCGCTTATGATCGATGAGACGTATTGGACGAGTGAAAACATTTTCGAGTAGTTCATCCTTTTCGGGCCGATCAGCCCAATTGAACCCTTGGCCGAACCAATGAAATAATTCGTTACGACGAGGCTGTAATCGTTCAGTAGCTCGTTATTGATCTCCGAGCCGATCAGCACTTTGACGTCTTGCGAACCTTCCATACGGTCCAAAATATGGATAATCATTTCGTCGTTCTCGATTAATTCGATCACGCCCTTGGCGGAGCGTTTTTCCTCGAATTCCGGGTACTCGAGCAGGTTGTGACCGCCGGCCAAATGCAGCCTTTCGCTCACGGACGACGACTCGAACAGCCGATCGACCGAATCGACAAACACGCGCACCAATGGGTTCTGCGCGAGGTCTGTATCGACGAACATTGCGCCGAAATTTTCCCTGACGAAACTAAGCGAGCGGCCGGAGATCCTATCGTTGATGAGTGCGGAAAGCGATTCGATGGCGCGCATATCCAGCGCGAATCGGGCCTCGATTGTAACCGTTCGGACGATGTTCGAATCGAGCGCCACGACCACTAAAAGCCTTTCGGACGAAAGTGGGATCAGCTCGATCTTTTCAATAATCAATTCTTTTATATGCGGAAACTCGACAACGCCGAGGTACCGAGAAATCATTCCGAGCACTTTGGAGGCGTCTTTGAGCATGGTTTCGGCTGCGCCTTGGGGCAAATTGTCCCTGACGGTTTGGGCTTCGATGGCTGTCAGCCGGTCGTTTGTCATCAGCGAATCCACGTAGAAACGGTATCCCTTGTCCGTCGGGATACGGCCGGCGGATGTATGCGGATGCGAAATCAGCTGCATTTCCTCGAGGTCTGCCATGACGTTTCGAATCGTGGCGGCCGACAGTTTCAGTTCCTGCTCGAGTATTTTGGACAAATGGCGAGACCCGATTGGCGCAGCCTTGAGTATATAGAGCTGCACTATCGCTTGGAGAATCAAGCGTTCGCGGTCCGAAAGCGATACTATGTCCTGTACCATATTTGCCAAAGCCTAAAAAAAACAAACAAAAACCTAAGATTCAATTTAAGCACAAAAGTCGTTCAAATCCAAAAAAATCTGCAAATATTCGCGCCAATTCGCGAACTTCAGGCCTGAATCGCGCGAGACAGCTTCGTTGCTCAGCACTGAATACGAAGGCCTGCGGGCTGGCAACTTGAAAATATCTTTCGAGACGCGATTGAGCTTTTTGTTCATCGAATAATAATCCAGAATCGCTTCAGCCCACTCGAATCGGGAGCAGTGGCCGGCAGGTACCAAGTGGTAAAGCCCGTTCATGCCTTGGCCGAGGGCGCCGAGAGTGGAATCGGCGATCAAACCGACGGGCGTCGGCACCGAAACTTCGTCATCGGCGATGTTCAGTTCGTCCCGATTGGCAGCCCATGAAAGCAGTTTATAAATGAAATTCTGCTTGCCGAGTCCATAGACCCAACTGAGGCGAAATATAAGGTATTCCGCGCCTGCGGCGGCAGCGAGTTCTTCGCCTCGGAGCTTGCTTTTTCCATAGACGCTCAAGGGATTCGCCACATCGGTTTCGGTGTATGGAGTGTTTCGGTTTTCGCCGGAGAACACATAATCCGTTCCGAAATGGACAAATCGCGCGCCCATGCGGCGGCATTCTTCGGCCATGACGCCGACTGCCCTTGCGTTCACGTTCATAGCCAGTTCGGGGTTCGCCTCGGCGAGATCAACCTGCGTGTATGCCGAGCAGTTAATCACGGTTGTGGGTTTCGTGGCCCGAAGGGCTTGCGCCAGCTCGGAGGAATTTGTTATATCGAGCGAATCGATGTCCGCGTGATCGAATTCGAGGCCGCATTCGGCGAGCTTCCGACGGAATTCGGAGCCTAATTGGCCGTAGGAGCCGAGTATGAAATATTTCTCTCTCATGATTTAATGTGTTTATTGGATTTAGGGCTATTCTTCGTCTTTTCTTTCGCGTGTGCCGAGCGATATTATGAAAAGCCCTGCGATGGCAAGGGTTATGCCCACGATTTGCACAATCGGATCGGCACTGCCGCATTCGGGAGCCACGAGCCGATGAGTTAATACGCCAAGGGCGGCAAGCGCAATGCCTACCGCCCAGTGTTTTTTCTTACGAATTTTGAAATCGCTTTTTTTCATTATTTCATCAAAAC
>CAZSWR010000058.1:0-24484 GCA_964610885.1 uncultured Hyphomicrobiales bacterium
CAACATTCGTTGCGCTTGATTTCGCCCGACACAAAATATAACAAATTTCTACTTGAAATAATGTATATGCGTGTAACTGTTTGATTGCTAAATGCTTACGAATGTGCCGAATTTCAAAGGAACAAATAAGAAACAAAACTTGCACAAACTCTAAGAATCATAATCGTAAAATTTGACAAAAGCAAGTTAGTAAAATTTTGGTTAAGGAAAAAACAAAAAAGGCTCATTCCTGAGCCTTATTCAATATTCGATAGTTTCTTCTTTTTCCCAATCGAATATATCAAAATCATTCGATTTCAATTTGACGGTTTGCAATTCATTGCCGATTTGCCTTTCAGTCCTATCAAGCAGAATAGACAAATCCTTGATTGAAAGGGCGCTGTAATCCCTTTGATCAAGTTCATCGTTTATCTTTCTTAGTCTCTCGAAAAGGATTTTCACACGCTCTTGCTTCGATACTGCCATTTGCTCAATTAGCTCTTGGAATTGCTCAAACTTCATTTGATTAATATCCCTTTCAAACTGCTTATTCCATGCAAGCAAAGTGGGCTTTGAAACGTTAATCTCTTTCGAGATAACATCAAAACTCTTGCCGTTCGCTCTTAGCTCAATGAATTTGTGTTTTACATCTGTATTTTTCATGGTTTTTTACCTAATTATTGGATAATCTACGTAATTAATTGATGTGGCTTTGTTTAGCCATAATTTTTCGCTCATAAATTGCCGTGGTGGCGTTTTCGGGCAGCTAAGCATATAAACACACGCCTAATTGTCTAAATTGCCTAAATCGAATTAGCGGCGTTTTTATGCGAAAACGAGAGAATCCCTTTTTTAACATATGCGAAATAACGATAAATTGAACTAAAATGAAGTTTTATGCCTTTTTATTATATGGCAAAACCCGACAATATTGTCTTTTATTAATATGGCAAAAATGGAAATCCCTTTTTTATGATATGGCAAAACATGGAAAAAATGAAGTATAATGAAGAATATTTCCAAGAAACAGGCAGCTCAAAATTGATTGATTTGGCATAAACCAATTCTTTCATTTTGCCGTGAGCTGCCCGTTTTAGTCTTACCTAAAATTTGACAATGCTAAATCAAATTTCTTGTCAATTTCATTAGTCAAACTGTTTGGCTCTGTGAAGTCGGGCAGCGTGCTAATAGCTTCGATTTTCTTCTTTAGTTTCCATGCCCTTTGCCTATCAAATGAAGCGTTCTTTTGGGCATACTCAATAAGAGCCAAAGCCTTATCCTTGCCTTTTTCTTTCAGATATTCATTTGCCATGTAATCGACAATGTTTTTACTGTTTAGGTTCTTGATTGCTTGAGATGTAATCTTGCTCATTGGATTCCTCTTGATTTCTTGAAACTTCGATCGAAATTCATTTATGCAATTCACGTAAAAGTCTTCTTCGTACAAATCTTTGGCAAACACCGTGCTGCCTGTGAGTTTGTACAATCGTTTTAAGTACCGATTCTCAATCCTAAGCACGTTACGACCTACGAAAATTGACGGTATAGGCTCTTTCTTTTGCTTGCACTCTTTCAACTTATCGTAGAAACAAAAGTATCTCTCTTTCGTGGCATAGTACAAATTATCCTTATCGATTGAAAAACGCTTGTATCGAGCGAGCGAGCCAAAGTAAGGCATATAATTGCACGGCGCTTCATCAAGTATCAAGTTCAAAGCAATATCGAGCCGAAACACTTTGGCTTTCTCAATATCTGTTTGCAATTCATTGCCTATACACTCGAGAGCCTTTTGCGTTTCGCCACGTGTAAGACAAGCAAGGTTGTTTCCATAATGATATTTTGACAATGAGCCGTCAATAATTAACATATTGCCATAGGTTCGCACTTTCAAATTTCTCAAGCGTGCTTTTGAATTTAGTTCGCCTGTATCCCTATTTGCAAATTGAGCGTAATCAGTTAGTGCCGAAACTTCAAAACTATCTACGTTTTCCAATTCCAATCCCAACTTGATCGAATCATACATATTTGCCTAACAATCTGTATTCGTGTAACAAAAAGTGATACCTAAAACATCTTAAATAAATAGACTATGGCTTTTGACTGCCCTAAGCTCTGAGCGTGCAATTTTTAACCTTGCACGCTCTCGAGCATTTCAGGTTTTCACGTCTATATTTCTTTTGCTGCCATTCTTAGGCTTTGCATTTCGTTTTCCAAAGAAACATCATTCTCGATAAACATGGAATAGAATGAGCCGAAATACTGCTTTGATCCTTTGCAAACGAAGATTTCTAAGGTATCGAATATCAAATTAACCAAAATCAAATCTTGTTTGAAGTCCCCAAAGCCTTTTTCTCTTTCGTTCGGCTCGAAATAAATTCCTGTATGGAATGATTTTATACCGTTTACCTTTCCACAATCAAGAGTGTATTGTGGCTTTCGTTCCAATTTTGAATTGATGAAGTCGGGGCGCTCGCTCAGGTAAATAACATATTCGTTCTTTGCCGTCGTAACGTGAAGCGGCTCATATTGGTTTGTGAATGCTGTAAGTACAAATTTTGTCTTTGAGCCTTTTGCTTTTTCATAGCAATAATAAGAATCTATCATTTTAGTTCCTTTGGTTTTGTGATACAAAATCGGCTGCCTGTTTGTCAAGTTCGGCGTGGCTTTGGCGTTTAGTATCTGAAATCCAAGAATCAAGCTCAGATTTTCTGAAATAAACTCTTTTGCCGTTTGGTTTGTAGTGTGGAATCTGCTTGGCGTGTGTAAGGAAATACAAGTGCGAAACGCTAATATCAAGATACTTGGCAGCGTTTTTTGATGTTAGCAAATCATAGCTTTCTTCTTTGGTTTGCTTCGTGCTGTGGAATTGCTCTTTTAGGCTCAACACAAGCGTTTTAAGCTCTGTTAGTTGTTCGGGCAGCGCGTTTATTGCTTCAAAGTCAATAACGGCGCTCATGGTCTGTAAACTCATTTTTATCCCTTTCCTATTTGGAAAATCGTTAATTTAGTACTGCCTAACAATTGCCTTGTTTGAATCGGTATCGATTCTTTCAGGGCTTTTTTGTGGCGTTATGAGTTTTGCGCAAAACCACGAAGCGAAATTAATAGGAAAAAAAAGGGGAAACAATTGATAGGGCTTGATATATCAATAGGTATCAATAAAAAAAAGCGGCTTTTGCCGCTTATTATTTGTTTTTTAGATTGCTAACACTCGATTCTATTTTGTCTTTATTTTTGGGCTTCTTTGTGGCAAGATAATTCTGTTTTGTCTGTGCTAAAGTCTTGTTATTGAATGGTTTGCCGTTTTTATCCTGAAAGTGTTTTGATACTAAGGAATGAATGTTTTCATCATCGATATATTTTTGATTAATTAAACTCTCAAAAAAAGCTACTAACTGAGTTTGCGAGCCTTTCCAAGTAATCTTTTCAACTTCAATAGGGGCTGCCTGTTTTTTTCCCTTTCTTTCGGGCAGTTCGCTTTCAGGTTGTTTGAGTGTTTCCATTGGTGGCGTTTCCTTTGGTTGGAATTGATTTAATTTGTCTTCGTAGTACTGTTTCTGATTTTCCAAGTTTGAAATAGTATTTTTTGCCGATGAACTTTTTAGCAAAGCATTATGCCAAAAATTGTAATAATCATGGTGATCATGCTTTATACTCTCATATTGCTTTGCCTTATCTTGCGCTTCAATCATTGCGGTATTGAAATATTCAAGTTCCCTTGAAATTAATAAAAGAATTGTTTTTAGGTATTTTATCGAATCGTCTTTGTTCATTTGCAATAACTTATCTTCGATTGTCATTCTAATATTGCTTTGAGTATGTTCGCAATCGAAGCCGAAATATGAAATGAGTAACTCTCTTGTACCAAAAACATCAATTGAATCTACATCAAACGTTTCTTTCCATTCATTTTTGAGTTCATCAATGGGGCTTTTTGCACTTGGTGGCATAAGCGAAACAATCAATCTTTCAAATTTGTCAATTTTTTTAAACTCATTAATAAAAAAAGATTCGTCTGAATACACTTCTATATAATACCTAATAATTCCATTTGAAATTTTAATAAAAGTTTTATGCGAACAAATTATGTTATGCTGAAATTCATTATCAAAAATCGGCTCATCAAGATTAAAATTTTCAAAATTAAATCTTCTTATCTCTTCTTCGAGTGTAAGTCCTAATATTTCTTCAAATCTATTCTCAAGTTCGCTTATTTCGATTTTCTTTTTTTTAACAAGATAATTAAGTGAATCGACAATTTCACGATAGTTTTCACGTTGCTTTGAGATTTGTTCTCTTCTTACTGTGATTTGGATTTCAAGTAAATCAAGATATTTCTTGATTTCCTTTGGCTCAGCAAGTATTATTACATCTCTTTTGATTTTCGTCTCTGTATATTCATCGAATAATTCATCAATTTTATGAAAAAACTCTTTGTCATCAATTTTGGAAAGCAGCGTTTTAATTGGATTGATTTCACTCATAACCACACCTTAGAATTTAAGTTAGATATTGATTTTTGGAAATAGCTTGGCAGCTTGGATTTTTCGCTCGCTTATTATATCGGCATATACAAGCGTTGTTTCGAGCAAGGTATGCCCTAACAGTTCTTTCAGCACGAAAATATCCCCACCAAGAGACAAATAATTCACTGCAAACGAATGCCTTGCCGTGTGGAATGAGACGTTTTTTTCAATGCCCGCCCTTGCTGCCCAACGCTTTAGGCTTTTATTAATGGAAACGGTGTGAATGAGATGAAATACTCTTTCATCATTCTTTGGCAGCACTTGCAAAATTTGTTTTGCCGGCTCAGTTAATGGAAAAATTAGCAGCTCTTGAGTTTTCTCTTGATGTATCGAAATGGAATCATTTTGTATATTTTGCCAAGTCAATTTTAGAATATCTGAAATCCTTAAACCTGTGAAACAGGCAAAGATGAAAGCAAGTTTAACCTGTGTATTGCTTATTTGTGTATCTGAAAGCGTTTGAATTTCTTCTATGCTAAGGTATGCCCTTTTGTTTTTTGTCCTTTTGGGCAGTGAAATGCTTAGGAAAGGATTGTCAATTATGATTTTATCTTTCAGGGCTTGGTTTATGACGGCTTTTATTTTAGCCAAGTAGATAGAAATTGTGCTTGGTTTAAGGTGTTCTTCGTGCAAGTATGAAATGAAGTTTTGCAAGAAATCCTTGCTTATACTCTGAAATGAAATATCAGTGCCTTTGAACTTTTCGAGATAGTGAATACACTGCAAATACGACCTTTTTGTATTTGCGCTTTTGGTCTCAGAGTACTTCTTGATGAAAGTAATGAAGTTGGTTTTTGATTTGCTTTTGGCAATGAAGCCGTTTGAAGCGTTTGCAAGCTCTGTTTCTCTCTTGGCTTTGATCTTATGAGCAAGCTCAAGAATTTCTTTGTTCTTCGATTTCGTAGTCTTATCGGTTCTTTTCTCAGGCTCTAAGTATAGGTTTAAATATTCATAATACCTTTTGCCATTGTCGTAAATATCCAAATACAGGGATTGCCTGTTTCCACTAATATTCTTTTTACGTAGTGCTAATTTCATGGTGTTTCCATTCGAGAAACAAATAAGAAACAAATCTATGCAAAAAAACAAAAAGAAACAAGAATTATTCCACAGTATATAAAAAAAGCAAAGCACTTAATATGCTTTGCTTTATGGTGTTTATCTGTTTTTGTAAATTGTTGTTTTTTGAGTGTTCTATTTCTACTTGCAATCAAACCACAACCGAGCAACTGCAAGAAATTTTCACCGCAAAAATATAACAAATTTCTACTTGCAATCAATTAAAAAAAACAGCCCAATGAGTGGGCTGTCTGATAAAGTGTTTAGTCCGGCTCGCCGTCGCGCTCGGGGAAGGGCGGGAGCGGCAGAGTGCCGTCGAGGCCCATCAGCGGGAAATCCTTGCGCAGCGGGTGCAATGACTCGCCCGTGGCCGGATCGGCAAAGTCTTCGGGCATGTAGAAACGGCGCAAAGACGGATGGCCATCGAACTTGATGCCATACATGTCGAACGTTTCGCGCTCGTACCAATTGGCGCTCTCCCAAATCGGAACCAAAGACGGGCAAACCGCACTGTCCTCCTTCAGGGGCACCTTGATGCGCACTCGGCTCTTGTTTTGGTTCGAGTATAGGAAATATACCACTTCGTATCGTTCCTCGCGCTTCAGCCAATCGATTGCCGTGATGTCCACCAACATGTCGAACTTGGTCTCGTCGCTTTCCTTCAGCGCCAAGGCCAGCTCGGACAGCTTACCGGCCGGAACCACTAAAGACAATTGGTCGCGATGCTCGTAAACGTTAAGCTCCGGGCATACACTTTTGGCTATGTCTATGATTTTTTCTTTCTGTATTGCCATTTCAATTCCTACTTCTACCTGAGTGCAAAAATAACGAAGTTTTTTTAATATGCAAGTTAATTATTGTTAACGTTAAATAAACGCACTATCCGAATTCTCGAAAAAATAACCAAGTATTTTATTAATGATTCTATCCGATACTTTCGGAACTAAATCTGTAGGCAGTTTCAATAGTTTTATTTAATATTATGATGAAAAATATTTTATTAAGAAAAATTCTATTTGAAGTAAAAAAAATATTGTTTTAAATGATACTTGCTCTTTTGGTTATAGTATCCTGCCGAAGCGCTTGTCGAGTTCCGTCAGGCTAAAGTCCAAAACAACCGGCCTGCCGTGCGGGCACGAATACGGCATGGCGCATTTAAACAAATCTTTAATCAGCCGCTGCATTTCCTCTCGCGATAGCTCCTGGCCGGACTTGATGGCCGATTTGCAACTGAACGAAGCGGCCAAGTTGTCCCGTTTTTCCGTGTGCCCCAATTTTTTCTGCTCGTCATAGTGTTCGATCAGTTCCTTGATCGACGCCGCTTCCTGGCCGTTCAAGACGTCCAGCGGGACGCGGCTAAGCTCCACTGGCCCGCCCTCCGAGAATCGAATGCCATAGCCAAGGCTCTCGAGTTCGCTCTGGATCTCGCGAACGATCTGCAATTCGGCCGAGTTGAAATCGACATAGACAGTGAAAAGCAGCTCCTGCGAGTTGGCAAACTCTCTGTTCATGGCTTTAATGGCCTTTTCGTAGAGCACTCGCTCGTGGGCGGCGTGTTGGTCGATGATCGAGATGCCCTGCGGAGTTTGCATGATGATATACTTCCTATGGACCTGGAAAAGTATTAAGTCCCTATCTTCGCCTTCGTACGTGGGTAGTGGCAGCTCGTATGTCGAATCTTTCGGTTCGGACGCCAAGCGGGTGGGCTGCTGGCCGAACTGGTGGCCGTAGCTGTACGAGTTCCCGTAGTTGCTTTTCGGCGGATAGTATGGCGAGTTGGAGTAGTGCGCGCCGAGGCCTCCGGCTTGGGCCGTTGGATACTCTTTCTCGACGATTTCGCCGGTCATTTTATTGACCATGATATAGTTTTCCGGCGAAGTCTTCACGAGCGGCTCGCGTGAGTCCTGTTCGCGGATTTGCAGCTCGGGCACCAAATTGTTTTCGTTGAGCGCGTTCTGCACGGCCCGCCTGATAAGCGAAAAGATATACCTTTCGTCTTCGAATTTGACTTCGTGCTTCTGCGGATGCACGTTCACGTCCACGTTCTTGGGGTCCAACTCGAGGTTGAGTATGAAAAACGGGTTACTGCTTTTCTCCAAGAGGTGCTCATAGACCTGGAAGACGGCGTAGTTCAGCGATTTGCTTTTGATTGACCTGCCGTTCAGGAACAGGTATTGCCCGGCGGAAGATTTCTTGGCGATCGATGGATGGCCGACGAAGCCGGAAATCTTGATATATTCTTCGCTCAAAGCGACGGGCATGATCCCGGCAGCGACCGTGGGGCCGAGTACTTCTTCGATTCTTTGGCGGAGCGGGGCGGGGCGGACGTCGAAGATTAGTGTCTCCTCGTCGTAGAAAGTGAATCGGACGTCGGGATGCGCCAGGGCGAAACGGATCATTGTGTCGGATATGTACCGGAACTCGGTTAGGTTGCTTTTCAGGAATTTTCGCCGCGCCGGGACGTTGAAAAATAGGTTGCGAACGAATACCTGAGTGCCACAATCCATGGCCACCGGTTCGATTCTGTCGGGTTTCATTGGTTCGGCGGTCAGTTTCTCGCCCAGCTCTTGGCTGGCGGGCCGAGTGCGAATTTCCAAGTTTGCAACCGATGCGATGGATGCCAATGCCTCGCCGCGGAATCCGAAAGTGCGAATCTCTTCGAGGTCTTCGGCCGAGAAAACTTTGCTGGTTGCGTGGCGACGAGTGGCCAATTCCAGATCCTCACGGCTCATTCCCGATCCGTTGTCCACGATGTGTATAAGCTGCTTTCCGGCGTCTTTGATCAGAACGGCAATCGTTTGCGCGCCCGAATCCAAGGAGTTTTCGACTAATTCCTTGACGACGCTTTCTGCCCTTTGCACCACTTCGCCGGCAGCAATTTGGTTGGCAATGAATTCAGGTAATATTTTAATTTTTTGATTCAATTCAGATCCACAGTTCTAATATCAGGAATAAATTGTTTCGGGTTCGTCTTTTCTTCCTTCATTTCGATGCCTTGGAAAAACAAAGTGGCAGCCGCCACCTCATAATCTAATCGAGACGAACTCACAATTTTGATAAGACGAACAAATATATAAAGAAGTTTCTTTCTGTTGAAAAATTATTCGTATGAAAACGGCTCATTGCTTGTGATCGCACCAAACAATGAGCCGAATATTGAATGAGATAGGCGGCGACTGCAACTTTATTTTTCAAGGGCAGCGCAATGACGAAAGGAAAGATGTAAAAGAATTCATTTTTCCTTATATTTGAGTGATTGCTATTCTACAACAATCTTGCCGGAAAAATTCGACGAACCGGCGCTGATCACCAGCTGGTACACACCGGCCGGGGCTTTTTTGCCGGAGGCAGTTGTGCCATTCCATGCGATAATTGAATAGCCGGCACCGCATTCTTTGTCTTGGATTGTGGCGATTTCCTCACCAAGTATCGAATACACCCGTGCGATGACTCTTTGCGGTTCGTTCAGCCGGAATGATATATTGCATTGGTCGCTAACGGGATTCGGGAAAACTGTCAGCTCGCTAAGCATTTGGGCGGGTTTGTCTGTTTCCACCGGATTGTAGCTCGGGTCTGGAAGCCCGATAATGCTGAATTGGTCGAATAGGGCTTTGGAAATATAAACCGGATAGGTCTTGTTGGTTGTCGATGATGTATATTTGCCAACCGGTATTGAGCTGATTTTGAACATAATTCCGGTGCCGGAGTTTTGGAATTTCTTCAGGCTTGTGGAGTATTCAATCCATCCGAGGCTGTCCGTTGATTTTTTCATTATTCGGGTCCATGTTTTGCCTGTATCGATCGATGCTTCGATGCTGAAGGCAATCGAGCCGGTGGATTGCCCGCCGATTCGCATCCAAACGAACCAATAATAGAGATTAAGAAGCGGTGAAGTGTAGCCGTTGATGTTGTAAACCGGCGACACGACAGATGTAATTGCATCGGGGCAGTGTTCGATCACTTCGTAGCGGTCTTCGTAGGATTTGGCTCCGGTAACCCAACATTTTGCAACTTCGCCTTTGCTGTTCGTGCCAGGTTGCAATTGGAATTCGTAGCCCCAAGTCGTGAATACAGTTTCTTCGGGGATGTCGTATTCCCAAATGCCGGTGGTAGCGCTATCTGTTGCGTTGCCGCTTGTCCATTGGGAGATGGGAGAGTTCGCTTCGGAAATAATCGGATAGTAGCCCACCAAGAACTTGTATGGTGCAATTTCTTTCGAGCTTGTCGAGAATTGGTCGAAATCTTCGGAACCTTCGAGTCTGATATTCATGTAGTACTTCACCGATGCTCCGGGTTTTTGGGCCGGGATTTCAGCGTGGAATTTGCCCGGTGCGGTCTGGGTTGCTGGTACTTTGGATGCAGTGCCCGAATTGATTGAATAAGTAACAAAAGCGGAATCTGGATTGGTTCCGGAGATTCCTAAGGACGTTACTTCAAAATCAATTGAATAAGGATTGATTGTGTCCAATGTGTTAGGATACTGAGTGTGCTTGAACGTTTCCTTCAAAGCGAGCAAACCACCGATTTTATGATTGTTGAAGGCTTTTATGATCTCTTTATCGTGGGGAGTTCCGTCGGTCAGGTCGTTATTGTCGTCGTCTGCGATGAGAGTTTCGCGGAAGAATTTAAAGAAAGCATTTCCGTCGTCTGTATCGTCGATAAGGGCAAATTTGACCTTGTGGATAATATGTTGGCAGTAATCCAAATCGTTTGTATATTTCCTAAGGTCCCAGTACGCACCGGAGAGGATTTGGCTGTCGTGGTGGGATTCGCCATTTGCCGAATCCGGGTAGGTGTTGACGTTATCGATCAGTCGAATATAACTCTGCGGATTACCAACTTCTGTGGCAAGCCCAATATATGGGGAGTCGAGTATGAAAGCCGAATTAAGGTCGGCATAGGCTTCGTGAATTGTCGAGTTATTCAAACCTTCGGGCACCCCGTGCTGTATATAGAATCTTCCGGCAATGCTATGGCCATATTCGTGGTAGAGAACCGAAGGGCTTTCGGCCAGTGCAGACGATTCGTCCCCGACCACCCAGAACGAAATATCGCCTGTCGAAGGGTCGGAGCTGGCATTGGGCGAGGTATAATAGCCGGTTGGGTCATAATACAATGTTAATTGTATCTGGTGGTCCATGCCTGTGAAAGTGGGGTCGATTTTTTTGATGTAATCGTGTACGTAAGTAGCATGGTAAAATAGTGTGCGTACTTTCAGATCGGAATTGTTGTCGTCCCAATTAATAACATAGTCAGTCCCGGGCGTTGCGGTTCCTGAGAACTCAAGATTGCTCCGGTCGTAATTTGAAACATGCGCCCAGCGGCTCGTTAGCGAATCGCGAATGCCAGTCTGGCCGGTGATGTCCAACTCATAAGTTCCATCCGTGTCTGCGATGTGCTCTTCGTCATTTGCCCAGAAATAAAAGTCTTTGAAATTGACTTCGATCGGGGTCTCGTTTGCATAGTGTGGCCTGATGGTGCCCTTCGAGGTAACTTTTGTTTTTGTGTCGCGAATATTGTTATATCTCCAAACCAGATTTCCTGTGTTCACATCGACATAGGAAGTAAACGCTTGGTTCCCCGATCCAGCAAACTCGAATTTCTTCACGATTGAGTAATCAATTCTGTTGCTTGATTTTATTGGTAGGATATACTTCTGCGGAGCAGATTGTATCTCTTCGATGTTTTTTCGGGTGGAAACGCCGGCTGTTGCACTTTTTGCGATAATCGATTCGCTCATAGCCGCGCCGGTGGCGAGTTTGATATCGTTGTAGAAATCGGCGGTTGCGTAGCCCACTTTCCCGTTGGGAGAAATCCGAAGGCCAACCTGCGAGTTGAGCACTTCCATGCCGTGCACGACCTGCTTGAACCGCACATACCACAAGTTATCGTAGAATGCAGCCGAAACATATTCCAATTCGTTCGACTTGATGCCGAGCAGTTTCTCGTTTTCCGAGACAAATTTTTCGGCTGCCCTGCGCACGTTTTGCGAATTGATTGCGTCGAAACCGTCGATGTGGATTGGTTTGCCATACGCGCTGATGGCCGATTTAGAGCAGTTATCTTTCGTAACGTTCCAAGTGCCGTTTGCTTTGTTGAATTCAGCCATTTCAGGCATTTTGTCCGTGCTGTAATTAACCAAGTTGCTTTGGAAAGTGCTCTGGGTTTGGTTGGGAAGTTTGACCGAGCCATCATTCATAAGTTTGGAGCGGCTATCAATTGATTGGGCTAACGTAACGCTCGTCGAAACAGCTAAAAGCATTAACAGCGTTGCGATTGGGTTTGCGATTCTCATAACGATTCCTATTTGTACAAAATCAACCAAAGGTATATACACATTAAAACAGAATTTAGTAACAGAATATTTTTCATTGTGAAGAACTTTGCAATTGCTTGACATATTCAGTCATATTTTTCAGTGTTCGAGTATATCATTTCTGTTCAAAGTTCCGATGATTTTTCTTATTTTTCCAACGGACGTAATTACATATTGCGTCAAACTTACGATAAAATTGTTGGTTAAACAAAACAAAGAATCTGGAAATGAAACTATTGATACTAATCCTCCTAACTATTATTACTTTCAGCGAAGCCTGCCCTATGGCCAATGGAATGCCCCAGTTCAAGGAAAAATGCGCCAAGTTCAGGCCGAGCGCCTTGCCCTTGGGCTTGAGGCTAAAAGAGATAAAAAGCAATCGCAAGCTGCCCACCGATTCGATCGCCAATCGGTTCGGCCCGGCCTTGCCATTTGCCGAATACGAAGACGTGTTCGCTATGTGTTCGGCTAAATTCGAGGGGTCCGACGAAGATCGTGGATTTCTCCTTTTCCCATATTTCAGGTACGAAACGGAAAATTTGATTCTCCTCACCATATACAATAGGGGAGTCGCCGATGGGGTCAAGGACGAATACTATCTTGCGGTTTACGACAAGTCAGGCATCTTGAAATCCGCTCTGAAAATTGGCTTATATAGCAAAGACGATATTGGTTCATCGTCGGTCGAAACGGAAATCGACACATTGCTAAAGGTTGAAAAAAACTCCAAAGAATATGTTTTCATTGGAAATAGCGAGAGTTGCGTCAAGAGGCAAACCAATTATTATCAAATAGATCCGGTTAGCGGGGAAATAGGTAATAGAATGAAAAAGAAGAAAAAGAAGTAAACACAAATACCTATACTATGGCGTTTCCCAAACGCGGATAGTAACTTTTATGATAAATCTTCGTTTTAATAAAAGATTGGAAAATCGTATTTTTGAAAAAGAATTTTGATAATAAATTACCGGAGAAACTCGATGATCAAATTTACTACTCTGTTTGCATGCCTACTGCTTTGCATCACCCTTAGCGCATCCGCTCAGTTCACCCCATACAAAGCCAAAGAAGGCCTCGCAACGGCCCAGGCAATGGCCAGTGCTGCTGGAAATAATATGGAGGTTTATATAATTGGTACCGCTTCTCAAACTTTTAGTGGTGTTTCAGTTTCTTTCAATATGCAAACCGGTCAAGCAACCGCTTGGCTGTACATTTTCCGCTCGAAGGATGATCCCGAAAACGCAAAGGCATATGGCGTGGTGAAGCTTCCTATTATCGGATTCCAAGGCATGGAAATACCCTATAGCGACATAGCCGGGATGATACCAGTCGATCCGAAACAATCTTTGGTTGGTTTTAACTACATGGACAGCGACGTGATGCTGAACACAATGAAGGCCGATTCGAAACTCTCGGAAGCAATCTCCGAAGATCCGAATACTATACTCACTTATGGCGCCGTTGCCATCAATCCGATTCCCCCATACATCGTGGGCGATCCATATTGGGCGGCATTGTTCACCTCGAAGTTCAAAAAGGTCCAATGTGTCCTCAATGCGAAAACCGGCCAAATCGATTGCCTTAGCGAAAAGGTCAGCGCAGAGGATGCGGCAGACAACTCAGCCGCGAAAGTATTCCCGAATCCGGCCACCAATGTGGCTTTCGTTACCATTCCGAAGTCAATCCAATCGTCTGACTACAGCTTCGGGATTTTCGATGAATCAGGCAACAAGATCACAAACCTGAACGCCCCGACTTCCGGCGAATCCGAAACAGTATCTTTTACACTTGAGTCATTGCCCGCCGGTGTTTATTTCTTCGTTTATAAATCGGCAAAAGGCGAGTTTAACGAGAAACTTGTTATTGCAAAATAATCTTTTGTTCTCGAACATTTCAAAAAAAGCAAGAAAGCTGGGTGGCTTTCTTGCTTTTTGGGTTTAAAGGATCCTGCCCGTCTTGTTGCGTGAGATGCAACTAAGAGACAGAAGAGGAGATACAGCCTGCTCGAAGGAATGTCCTAAACGTAATAATTAGGCCAAATTTGGGAAAACCTTCCGAAGGTTAATAACACAGTGCTTTATGTATATACCTTAGGTTTAAAACCTTCGGAAGGTTGAGGCACAAAAATAGTGTTTACTTATACAATTCAATATTCGGTCACCTACGCCATACGAGCAATTATCACATCTGGCAATCAAGTAATCCACTTCGTCTTTCTGCCGAACTCACCCGCCCCTGAAGCGCCGGACAGCCTTGGGAATGCAATAAGTGTTATATCAAAAAAATTGGCGCTCTTCATAAATAATATAAAATTAGTATCGAAATTTTTAATATTTTTGTTTTTTTCTTTGATTATCGAATGCCTGATGAAAAACAAAAGTAAGACAATACTGAAAATCATTCTGACCGCTCTCATCGTAGTTGCGTGCCTCTATTGGGCGCTTCGCGATATTAATTTTGAATTGCTTTGGACATCGATTATTAATGCGAATTACTGGTGGGCATTGGCACCGATTCCGGTGATGTTGGCCTCGCATTGGGTGCGTGCGCTCCGCTGGAAGACCATGCTGAAGCCAATCACGAAATCCGGCCCGATTTGGCAATTGTTCGAGGCGGTAATGATTGGCTACGCAGTGAATAACGTTATTCCGCGCGGTGGCGAGTTCCTCCGGCCGTACATCTTCTCTCGCCGAGCCAAGGTGTCGTTCTCGAGTTCTTTCGCCACGATCGTCGTCGAAAGGTTCATAGACGTTTTGGTGCTACTGATGATGTTTGGAGGGGTTTCCTTCTTTTTCCGCGAGCAGATCGCACTGGCTCTGCCGGATATGCACATCGAAAAGTTACTCTATCCGGTGATCGCGCTGATTGTATTTATAATGCTTTGCTTCTATCCGCCATTTGTGGATTTCTTCCTTAAAAACATAGTCAAGCGAATCTCCGAAAAATTGTATGACAAAGCATCCGGGATATTCGCCAAGTTCGTTACCGGCCTTGCTATCATCAAGCATCCTTCTCTCTATTTCCGTTTGATAGTCGAATCCTTGGGCATCTGGCTTCTGTACACTGTCCCAATGTGGTTGATGTTCTATTCCTTCGATTTCGATGTCAGGTTCAGCATGGATTTCACCGACGCAATACTGCTAACCGTGCTTTCCGGCATCGCTTTCTCGATCTCGCCCACTCCGGGCGCAATTGGCGTTTTCCACGTGATCGTACAAAATGCTTTGGTTTCTATCTACGGAGTCGATCCGGCCGAAGCATTGGCATACGCTACTATCAATCACGGTATCAATTACTTCGTACAGGTGATTCCGGGCGGGATTTTCTTCTTCATGGAAAACATCAAATCAGTCCCGAAGAGCGAACAGGACGTGATCCAGGACGCCGAGCTGATCCGCTAAGCCTGCCATTATTTCGGCATTGCCCATCAGAGGCAATCGATAAAATAAAAACCAATATATTTCGATTAATAACTTTGAGTTAATGTGGCATCACCTGATTTTCAACAGCATAAGAGGTCAATTATGAGGATTTCGACTAAGTTTTCACGTTTGCACGCATGTAGATTTGTTTTTTTTGCAGTATTATTGTATTCATTCGCCCTTGCCTTCGCCCCTTCGGCCCGCGCCGAAGACGAGCGCAAGCCACTATTCCATTTTGGCCTGTACGGCGACTTGAATATGAATATGCACATTGCGAACATCGATTCGCTTAGCAACCATCCGGCTTGCGTTACCTGCAAGAACTCGTTTGGGTCCGCCTCGGGCGTTGGTTTCTCGTTCGGTGCGCTCTTCGAATTCCAGCTAAAGAAAGCCATTACGCTCGACGTCCGCGCCGGGTTTTCGTCCTTGGGACTGAAAATGACCAAAATGGAAAACGCCGGAAACGTGCTCGTGCGGGATGCTTCGAACCCGAACGTAACCCGGACCGTCAACCTCGAGCTGGAGCATTCGCTCGAAAACACTGTGTATTCGCTTGGGATCGAACCGACCGTGGGCTTCGAGACAGCTGAAAACTTGATGCTCTATACTGGCTTGCATTTCGGATATATCATCACTGCTCGCTACGATTACAATGAATCAATTTCATCGCCAGACAACGTAACCTACCTTAACGGTTCAGTCGTTAACAACACCGGAAAAGACTTGGACATCCCGAACAAACAGGCATTCCAAGTGGCCGGGATCTTCGGCGCAGGATACAAAATTCCAATCGCAAAAAACACGTACATCGAACCGGAAGTACGCTACGAATTGCCTTTTACCGACATTTCCTCGTCCATCGATTGGAAGATCTCTTCGCTCCGACTTGGCGCCGCCATCAAAGTACCGCTCTATCCGCCTCGCGAAAAGAAGATACTCGAAGAAAAGATAATCAATCGCGACACGAACACTGTCGCAGTGGTCGGATTGAAAAACGAATTAGTTACTCTGATCGATTCGAAAACGAAAACTGAAGAAATCGACGAAGGCGAAACGCTTATTAAACGAACCACTGTTACTGAAAAATACAAACGCGAAACTCCCAAAGCTGCCCGCTTGCTTGCTTCGATCGCCGCCTATGGCATCACTCGGAACGGCGAACGCGAAGAGAATCCTCGGATGATTATCGAAGAAATCGAGATGGAGGAAAGCTTCCCGATTCTCCCACAGGTGTTCTTCGAAAAGAACTCTTCGGAAATGTCCGCGAAAAAACAAGTGCTCATCCAGAAGGATCAAACCGTGGCTTTCAACAAAGATATGCTGAAATGGAACGTTTTCGATGTTTATAACAATACTCTCAATATTATCGGCCACAGGCTGAACGCTCGGAAAAATGCGAAAATCACGCTCATCGGCTGCAACGATAATACTGACGACGAATTCAAAAACACCAACCTTTCGAAGCAGCGCGCCGAAGCAATTAAAGAATATTTCGTGAACGTCTGGGACGTCGAACCGAATCGCATTACCATCAAATCGCAGAACCTGCCGGACAATCCGAGCAATTCGGACATACCGGACGGCCAAGAGGAAAACCGCCGCGTGGAAATCGCCTCGAACGACCCGGCGATACTCGATGTGGTTTCGCTTCGCAACATCCAACGGACATCGAACCCGCCAACGGTGGAATTGGTGCCGACAGTCGATTCGGAAATGGGATTGGAAAAGTCTCTCATCACGGTCGAGCAGCGCGGGAACGTACTTCGTTCGTATCCGTCGGCCAACGCCTCGAAGCAAACGTGGAACGTCGAAGAGGCTCCCATGCCTATGCTTGAAGAGCCGATCAAGATCAAACTGGTCGCCATGGACAAATTGGCCCAAACTGCCACCGCCGAGAAGGAAATCTCGATCAAACAATTGACCATCAAGAAAAAACGCGAAGAAATGCGTGACGACAAGATTATCGAGAAATACTCTCTCATCGTTTTCGATTACAATAGCGCAAAACTCACGCCCGCACAGAAAAAAGCATTGGCAAAGGTGAAAGATAGAATCAAACCGAACTCGCTCGTTACGATTGCCGGATATGCCGACCGCACCGGCGAGAGCGATTACAACCGCGACCTGGCCGCCCGACGCATCGACGAAGTGCAGCAAGTGCTCGGCGTGAGCGAAAGCAACCTGACAGTGAAGCCATATGGAAACGATGTGCTCCTTTTCGACAATAATTCGCCGCAGGGTCGCAGCTATTCGCGCACAGTGCAAATCACTATCGAAACGCCGATCAAATAGACCGGCAAATTTTCTCGAAGACTTGAGGGAAATAATTGATGAAGAGATTCTTATTTGCCATCATCGCTGTTTTAAGCATCTGCCCGCTCTCGACATTGCGGGCAGATGGGCCACCTGTTAATGAGAAAACCGGTAAACTCACCTGCAAGTCTGTCAGGTTCGATATGGACGAAAAGCAAGTCCGCCAGGCCGAACGAATCGGCTACGTCGAGCTTTCGGACAAGCAAATCGCAAAGATCAAGAAAATCAACAAGGCTTTTGACACGAAACTGCTCATGATCGTCCCCGTCCCATACCATGACTGTACTTGCGGCATGGGCGTTTACGGCATTTGGAACAAAAACGCATCGTTCGAGATACCTTACCAACAAATTCGTGAATTGAACCAAGTGCCCGTGGACGATGACGGCGAGGAGATAGAGAATTACGGGGACGAATACGAATTGCCAAAGGGCTATACAATCGATAGCATCGTTGCGAATCTGGCGATAAATACGATATTCATTGGGCTGGACGGCATTGCGTATATGAAAGGCCAAGTGGCGCCCATCGAGAAAATATTCTCGTTCATTGATGAACGTGCCCAAGCCAATGAGAATTCAGCTACATCCAACAATAAATCCGATATGCCTCAGGATTTTTATATCTCCACGCCGGTATTGACAGATAAAAACGTCAAGGCAAAGGTGTTCGCTGCAATGAAACTTATCAAGGAATATGCTGCGAAGAAAGATGTTCCTTGCTGGGATTCAGCCGGTTTCGATGAGGAAAAGAAATAATCCACCGGTGCGCCCTCCAAAAGTCTCGCTGATGCCAATCTCTGCCGTCAGGATAAGAGCAATACTATTTTGATTAATAATGTTCCCGTGGTGTGTTGATTATTCCTTAATCATCGTAATAATCATTTTGAAATCGGTAATAGCGCGGAGGCCGTGAGGAATATTTGCCGGAAGGATTATTATCTCGCCGGATTTGACTGTGTGCGGTTCGCCTCCGATTCGGACTTCCGTTTCGCCATCGAGTACGTGAATCAGCGCATCGAATGGCGCTGAATGCTCGCTCAGCCCCTCTCCGGCTGCGAATGCAAAAAGTGTCACTGTGCCCACATCTTTTTTGATAATCGTCTGGCTGACTACGGCCGCTTCCTGATATTGAACCAAGTCCAAGGCAGAGTGGGAGGCTGCGCGAATCTTTTCGTATGTTTTATTTTGGCTGTTCATGTTGTTTCTCTCAAATTACTAAGATAATTCGTGAATTATTCTTATTTTTGAAGACTTTTTTGGAAGTTCTTTATTTGAAATATTTTTTAATCTGAGTTGGAATCAAATGACAAAAGAAGAAGCTCTCGGCAATAGCTATCCCGTATTGGATCACGGTTTCGTCCGCCTGATCGACGTCATGGGCGACGACGCGGCAATCGTCCAGGCTGCCCGCGTTTCCTACGGCAAGGGTACAAAATCCGTCAGCGAGGATCGCGGCCTGATACGCTTCCTGATGCGCCACCGCCACACCTCGCCATTCGAGATGGTCGAGTTCAAATTCCACGTTAAGCTGCCGATATTCGTGGCGCGCCAATGGATTCGCCACAGGACTGCAAACGTGAACGAATACAGCGGCCGATATTCCGAAATGCCGGACGAGTTCTATTTGCCGATGCCGGAAATGATTTCGCCTCAGAGCAAGACGAACAAGCAATGCCGCGCCGATGGGCCGGTGGACGAGGAAATATCATCATCTGTGGCCGCGAGAATGCAAGCGACTCAAACCCAACTCTACGACGAATACTCGGAATACCTGGGCAAAGGAGTTGCTCGCGAAATCGCTCGGATCAACCTGCCCCTCTCTGCATACACAGAATGGTATTGGAAGATTGACCTGCACAACCTGTTTCATTTCCTTCGGCTGCGCTTGGATCCAACGGCCCAATACGAAATTCGCGCCTATGCGGAAATTATGAAAGAAATGATTCGCCCGTTCGTCCCATTGGCCTATTCGGCTTTCGAGGATTATACTCTGAATTCGGTGTCGTTTTCTGCGCCGGAGCTGGCCATGCTTCTCCAAATGCTTCCTTCGGGGTTCGACGCCGAGAGGGATTTCCCCAACGAAGATATTTCGAAGGGCGAGAAGCGCGAGTTCTTCGAGAAACTCGGGCGCATACGCAGCATTGCCGCGAGCAAATAAGTTCCATTAATTAAAGATACACCGAAGACGCTATCTCGAATTTAATTGAAACTTTTTGTGATATACATGTGTCTTATTCATGTGAGAATTGAAAATTCATTATATACAAATATTTAGGAGCCTTCCAATGTACAAGAAATTATTTGCAATTGCAATTATTGCCATATTTGCCTCTTTAGCAGGCGCCAAAGCCCAGACAGCAGACGAGATACTGAAGAAACACTATGAAGTCATGGGCGGTGTCGAAAAGCATGATAAGATCACAACAGTTTTCCAAGTTGTCGAAAAAGAAATCAAAAACAGAGCCGGCAATAAAGGTAAAATTGTCTATAGCATTTGGACAGAATACCCGTCGAAGCGTAGAATGGAAGTTAAAATTGATATCGATACGATCCATATAAGCAACACAATTGTAATAACTGAAAAAGGTGGATGGGTTCTTGGTGCAGAGAATAAACTAGAAGAAATTCCTGAAGACCAAGCGGAAGACGCAATCGAGAAAATTAAACAAGTTACCTTCTTCGAAAAGGACAGGCTCGATTTCAATAAAGAATTCAAAGCAATTACTTTTGCCGGAAAAGAAAGAACAAACGGAACTACTTGTTTCAAACTAAGAGTCACTTCGAAAGAAGACCAAGAACAAGACATTTATTTCGACAAAGAAGCATACACAATAATAAAACAAAAAATTACTGTTATGGACGAAGGTGGCAGCGAGCATGAAATAGAATTCTTTTCTAAAGATTATAAAAATGTCGATGGATTCCTTGTCGAGCATACTTACGAGATGTATCAAGATGGAGATATGGCCGATAAAAGAATGCTTAGCAAAATCGAATTCAACAAACCTTTCGATGCAAAACTTTTCGAAAAGCCCGAAGGCAAAGTCAACGAAAAGAAATAATTAATCATGGCCTCGGGTTGGGTCGTTTGCATTCAATAAATTGTGTCAAGTAATGAAAATATTAATTTCAATAGTGTGTTTGCTTTTCGTGGGGTTTGGGGCCAGTGCCCAGACTCTCGAAGGCGTTTATCGCGCTTATGGCGATGCTTATGGCGGATACGACCGCATTAACAGCATTAAAACAATTGTCGAAGAGGTGCAAATCGAATCGCGCGGGAAGTCGATGAGTATTACTCATTATATCTCGTATCCAGACAAACACCGCGTCGAAGTCCTTTCCGAAGGAAAAAAAGAGGTTTATATCGTCAACGGCAACCATGGTCAGTCGCTCGTCAACGATTGGCTCGTGGACGTGCCGGCCGAACAAATAGCAGATTTCAAGGAATCTATGAAGAAATATGCCTTGATTTTCGACCGCGAGCTGTTCAACCCGCAGAGAGCCGACCGCAAAACGACTTTCGAAGGCATGGATACTATAAATGGCGTGGTGGCATATAAAGTCAAAATGGCAGACAATAGCAAGAATGACCGCTTCCTCTATATTGATGCAAAAACGAACAGAGCTATAAAGACTGTATCTCGGCAGTTCGTGAAGTTCAATGTGTACAAAGAAGCCGAAATCTATCAGGACTCTGTTAAGAAATATGGCCCCGTCTATGCGCCTTCGGTGATTAACGCCGTATCCAAAGGCAAGACGCTACTCACACAACGTCTTCTCCGATTGGAAATCGACACTCCGATACCGGAATCGGTATTCATTATCGAAGAAAAAAAGAAATAACATATCGCGCTCCGGCGCATCAGATTCCCAAAATGAAACAGTAGGGGCTGGTTCCGAACCCGCCCCTACACAGTCTCTCAAGTAGCAAGTTACAAGTAGCAAGTTGAAAGTAACAAGTTGAAAGTAGAAGAGTTGACTTGTACCTTTTACCTTTTTACTTGCAACTATTTTCATCACATCAGCTCATCCATTCAGGCAACTGATTTCAACGGATCTAATCGTCCTACCGCGATATAATAAACTTCATGGAGACCTCTTCACCATCTCGTCTTGCTCTGAGCAGGTATAAGCCCGAAGGAAGCAATGAAATATCAATCGATAGCCTGTTCGAATAATTAAGCTCAGACATTTCCGTACGCATCACCTCGTTGCCGAGCATCCCCAGAATTCTCAGGTTCGACAGGGTTCCCGCGGGACTCGAAACAATCAATTCGTTGCAACCGTTGGCGGTGAAAACGGAAAAATCGGAGGCCTCGGAGCTACCCACGCTTGTCGTGATTGTGTCCGGCGGGGCGAGTACCGAATCGGGAGTGTATCGTAGTATAGTGTGATAACTGCCATAAGCCATGCCTGTTAAGTCTTGGTTCATATTCAGGCTAACTATATTGCGTGAGGTCGGCGTTGCCTGTTGGTGCCAAGTGTGGCCGCTGTTGGTGCTGACGAAAATTGATCCTTGTAGGCCGGCCACCCATCCTGTGTCTTTGTTAACGAAATCGACATGAAAGAGCGAAGGCATGCCGGGGATTGTGTCGGTCGTCCACGAGTATCCGCCGTCGCATGTGCGAGCCACCAAACCAATTTCGCCCACTGCCCAGCCGTGCATCGGATCGACGAATTGTATGGCTTGGTAGTAATCTGTAGTTTGGGTGGGCAATATGCTCCACGTGGCGCCAGTATCTTCGGAGAAAAGGACTCTACCGAAACCTCCAGCGGCCCAAACGTGATTCCGATCGAGAGCAAAGAATGAATTCAAACGATGAAGACTTATATTTGTGTTTACGCATTTCCACGTTTTGCATCCGTCGGTTGTCCGATAGATACGTCCGGCAGTGCTTGCGACGATTCCGGTATCTTTCGAGAAGAACAAGAACGCACCGAATGTAGTATTTTCTTCGTCGATTTGGAATGTCTCCCAATTCGATCCGCCATCGGTTGTTTTATAAATCACTCCAACCTCGTCGGCGACGAACCCGATACTATCGGATACAAACGATAGGTTAGTTATATAGTTTGCAGTAGAAGTGTACACCGGGAACCAATTCAATCCGCCATCGGTCGAATGAGTAATTTCAAGGCTGCCGATGCTCCAAACGTGCAACGAGTCTATGAACTGTACTTTGCTGAAATTGCAATAGACTGAGTATTGCCGGCAAGTCCATGATTCGCCCATATCACTTGACTCGAATATTCCTCCGCTTTCGCCGACCATATAGATTGAATTTGCGCCAGTCCATCCGGCACCATAACTAATCCCAATCAGCCCCTTGTTCTGCGGTTCGATCCAGCTTTCGCCTGCATTGGTTGTGTATGCCTTGATACCTTTTGCGTACGAAATGAACCATTTCGATTCATCGATTTTATGAATTGCAGTTGGCGTTATTGTCTTCGTTGGTATATACAAATCGGTCCAATTCGCACCGAAATCCGTAGATTTCTGTACGCTTCCGTCGCCAAGCATGGCGATGATTGCATTATTTCCCTGGCAGAAGAGCATTTGAATATCACACTTCTTCAAAAATGACCAAGTCTGGCCCCAATCGGTCGATCTAAAAATATCATACATCGAAGCAATGATTATTGAATCTGCTCCAATCTTTGCAAATGAAGAAATTCTGATTTCTGGAAGTAATATTTGCCTCCACGTTTCGCCATAATCCTCCGATTCATATATGCCACTTTTATCGAATGCTGTCCCTCGGCCATTGGCAGAGAATTGAATTGTATAGGCATCGCTGTACTCCAGCGAATCGACAAAGAGTGTATCCCAATTAACGCCGCCGTTGAAGGAACGAAATACGGAGCTTTCGCCGTTGGCCCAAAGAGTATCTGGATTGAGCACGAATACTTTGTGGATATACTTATTACCATTCCTCTTGAACACTGTTTTCCAGTTCTTGCCTCCGTCGGTGGTTTTCTTGATGTTTCCCAATCCGGTCATATAGCCCACTCGGTCGTTTGCAAATGATATCGAACAAAGTGTATTGTAAGAACCCGATTCGTTTGCCAGCTTCCATTCGGCTTGGCAAAAGCTTACAACACAAATCATTAATACAATCGAAAGTAGAATACAATTCTTCATTTTCGCCTCTTCTGTGATATTGACAAAGTAACTTGCTGCTTAAAGTGGACAATAGTATATGCGAATATTTTGCAATAGGTTTCAGTTACAATCGAAAAACTTTCTTTCGATTCGTTGCATATTCGTATGATACTAACAAATATAACACATAATTCGATGATTTCGTACAAATCATTAGTAAATAATTATGAACAAGTAGGGGATGGTGATGTTACAGTCCAATATCCACAATGAACATACTCAAAAAGGTTGGGGCTGTTTTTACCGCTCGCGCGGTATCATCCGTAAGATACTCTACCAATCTGATTGCCTTATTCCCTTCAAAATAAATAAGATAATAAGGTTATTTTAATATTTTATATTCTCTGGGCTATCAAAGTATGGACGATGATAAGTTTTATTTATGTAGAATAAAAATATCACATTGATATAAAACAATATTCTCGCGAATTGGGATGTGCAGTTCTTTCTGGCGGGATCCAAGGGAAATGGTACTGCATACCGCGCCCCTACAACATTAGGTGTGATGTTTGAATTGAAGATGTGCCATACTTCGGAAGTGTGGCACATCTTACAAGTAGCAATTTACAAGTAGAAGAGTTGACTTGTACCTTTTACCTTTCCACTTGCAACTATTATTAGCACATCTTCACGTCATTCAATCCTCGGGCGGGTTTGGAACCCGCCCCTACACTTCTTTCCACTTGCAACTATTATTAGCACAT
>CAZSWR010000059.1:0-24362 GCA_964610885.1 uncultured Hyphomicrobiales bacterium
TCTTGTCGTTTAATCAAATGCTAATTACTATATCGAATATATATACATCGATTCGAACCAATTCATGCCTGCTTTCGTTAACTTTTTCAAGTTTATGGCACCAACTTTCGATATTCAAAATTAACAATTTCATGCTATAGAAACAATTATTTTACAACCATTTGAATAATTGTTCATTGTAGCTGCTATGGGCGATGAGGAAAGATGAGCCGGAGTTCATTTTCCTTTGAATTTTTAATCTTTGAAATAGAACCAATGATTAGACAAAAAGGTGTTTGTTCTGGCGCAGGCTGTCTTGCAACATTTTACGGGCACGGAACAGGTGGGCCTTGACTGTGCCCAAGGGTAGCGATAGCATTTCTGCAATTTGCATATAGTCCAATTCGTCTTCGTGGCGCATTTTGATGATCTGCCGGTAGTTGTCCGGCAGCCCATCGATCGCGGCCACGAGCGCGCTGCGCCTCTCCTCGCTGAGCACGTCCAAATCGGGGAGGTATGTGTTGTCCTCCACTTCCATGTATTGCTCGTCTTCGGATTGGCCAATTGGCTGGTCCAGCGAAACCACGTTGAAACGCTTTTTCCTCAGGAAATCGATGCAATTATTGGAGGCAATACGGTACAGCCACGACGAAAATGAGTATCCGAATTGGAAAGTCGAAAGTGCGTTGTATGCTTTAATGAAGGTTTCTTGCGCCAGGTCTTCGATATCGTCTTCGTCTTTGATCATTCGGCGAATCAGGGCGGCAATCACCTTTTTGTACTTCTTCTGGAGGAATCGATAGGCCGACGGGTCGCCCGCCAATACCTTGGTAATCGCTTCGTTATCCTCTTCTGAAGTTTCTCTCGGGGCTTTCCTGTTCGTTTCGCTCATTTTTTGCAGACGATATTAAAAACACAAAGCAACAATTCAAAAACATCCAATATAACAATAATCTATGAATTTATCAATTCATTTTTAAATCAAATGGCACATAGTGGCTCGTCCGTTGCATAGATCCGCCTGCATTTTAAAAACTATATTTCCCGATTTTCGTCAATACAATCGTGAATTGATGTATTTTTTTTGGCAAGGACGAAAGACAATGAGCGAGTTACAATCGAAAGAAGCCACGCGCAAGCGCCTGGAAGAGGTTGAAAACGAAATTGCCGAGCTGCGCAGCCGCCAATCAGCGCTGAAGCAACGTTGGCAAAACGAAAAAACTATCATCCAATCCATTCGCACCATCAAGGCAGAAATCGAAAAGGCCAAACAGATGGCCGACGACTACGAACGACGGCTCGATTTGGAAAAGGTGGCCGAGCTGCGATATGGGCGCATTGCCGACCTGGAACGCAAACTCAGCGCTGCAAACTCGGCACTCGAGGCAATTCAGTCCTCCGGCAAAATGCTCAAAGAAGAGGTTTCGCCCGAAGATATTGCCGAAGTGGTGGCCAAATGGACAGGGATACCCGTTCAGCGAATGCTCGAAACCGAAAAGATGAAGCTAATAAAAATGGAAGACCGCATTCACGAACGGCTCGTCAGCCAGGAGGAATCGGTCCGCGCTGTGGCAAATGCGATCAGGCGCTCCAGAGCCGGGCTTCAGGACGCAAATCGGCCCATCGGTTCGTTTATCTTCCTCGGTTCGACCGGCGTCGGGAAGACCGAACTTGCCCGCGCCCTCGCCGAGTTCCTCTTCGATAACGAATCGGCAATGGTGCGCATCGACATGAGCGAATACATGGAAAAATTCTCCGTCTCGAGGCTTATCGGGGCGCCTCCGGGATATGTCGGATACGACGAAGGAGGCCAACTGACCGAATCAGTCCGCCGGAAACCATACTCTGTCGTGCTGCTCGATGAAATCGAAAAGGCCCACCCGGACGTGTTCAACGTGCTGCTCCAAGTGCTCGACGAGGGCCGGCTGACCGACAGCAAAGGCCGAACTGTCGATTTCAAAAACACAATCATCATTATGACTTCAAACCTCGGCACCGATATCATTGCAGAAAAGATTGATTCGATCTGCGAAGAAAACCGGTCGGCAGTCATGCACGAGATAAAACCGTTGATTATTGACCAACTCAAAAAAAAGATGAGGCCCGAATTTTTGAATCGTATCGATGAGATTATTCTGTTCAAACCACTATTAGACAAAGAAATTATCGAAATTGCGAAGCTAATACTGAACCAATTAAGCCAGAAAATCGCCTCGCAAGGTATGAAAATGCAAATCACTGACGCCGCCCTCCGTAAGATTGCATCGATCGGCTACGACGTCCACTATGGGGCGCGGCCGCTCAAACGTGCCATACAAAAACATATTGCTGACCCGCTGGCACTAAAATTGTTAGCTAATGAATTTGAAAGCGGTAATGAGATTACTATCGATGTTACCGACGCCGGAAAGTTCATTTTTACTAAGTAAATCGACAAAGCAATGCGTAAGTATTCGTCCCATAAAACTGTAGAATATAAGCCACTTGGCGCAAAGAATCCTGCACCTGCCACTTCTCGGTCTCTGTGGCGATTGCCATTTGGGGCGATCGGCAGGGCTACCCTGGCTCTGGTTTTTGCATTGCCGGCTCTGGCGCTTTTTACTTCATGCGCCGACAAATCCATTACGCCCATTGGTTTCCGATCGGAAAAGCAACTCCGAGCCGGCGAAATGGATACGATTCGTTGGAATTTCAAGAACGCAACGAAAGTTAACGTTTCGGGCCTAAAAAAAGATTTTCTGCCCAAAGACAGCTTGGTGATTAATCCGAATACTGATGCTGAACTGACAATTACCGCGATAAACAAATATTTCGACGACACACTCAAGCTCAAATATCGAATCGAGTTGATTCCCAATTCCGCCGAAAAGCCCATGGCAAGCGTTGCCAAGCAAAGCGAACCGGAACCGCCACGCCAGGAAATCCAGAGCGATACAACTCCGCCCGTGGCTCGGCCAGAAAACGCTAAATTGCCGATTCGCGGCCCCGAGGCGCCCATCGAAAGGAAGCTCGGCAAGAGCACTCGCGAAAGTGAGTTCTTCGTTGGTCTGGCCGCAAAGCAATCCCAAGCCGAACCATATAAACTCAAAGTCATGCGCGTGGAGTACCCAGCGAGCGCCCAAGATGCCTTCAAACTGAGGGCAATCCTTTTGGACGCAAACGGAAATTTCATTCCAAACGCAAATGCTATGCAGGGCGGCAAGCGTTGGATTATCGACCAGATATGCGAATCGGACAAACTGACTTATTCATACGCTTTAGCGCCCGAGCATGGGCAATCGAACATCGAAGACTTGGAGATAGCAATAGTGGAAGAAACTTCGTTCGCTGCCGAACAATCCAGCGAAGTGCGGTCGGCAATCGAACTTTTCATTCCCACGCTTGACCCGAACGATAAAGTCATGTATGGCATATTCAATCAAAACTTCCATGTTTCCGTTCCGCTTTCAGCTCCCAATGAGGCACAAGCACTTTTGCAGAAAACTGCGGCAGTAGCCCCCAGCGGATCTTGCTCTGCCCACAAGGCTTTGTACGCAACACTGAAAGCACTAAGCGAAGGGAAATCCAAAAGCAAAGCAGTAGTCCTCATTTCATATACTCCAGATAACTCTTCCCTGCTCTACACATATAACGACGTGGCGGAATTGGCGCGGAAGAGCGGCATTCCGATTTACGTCATAGGAATCGGCAATTCGGTTAGCACTTACGCGAACAGGATGCTCGCCGGGTTGGCTGAGGGTCGCAGCTACTGGATTTCGGACGACGAGGCCAACCAACTGCCCGACATACTCTCCGAAATTGCAAATTCGCAGAAATACTATTACGAATTAGCTTTCCCAATATCTTCGATGCTCGAGAACTGCAAAACGCCGGCAAATTCGCTAACATTCGAGCACGGGCGCGGTACAATCTCGGAGCGAATCTCTCTTTTCCCGACTTTCTCGACGGCGTATTACCCATACCAAGCAATTGCCCTTTTCGACGAGAAATCTTCAGTCGTATCGGCTGATTATGACGAAAACCTGAAGCTGCTGGCCGAAACACTGATCGACAATCCAACTGTCGGAATTGCCCTGGCCGGCCACGCTGCCACCGAAGGCGATGAAAACTACTGCGAAAGCATTGCATACGACCGCGCCGAAGCTGTTCGGTTGAAGCTGATCGATTTGGGCGTGGACGAAAAGCAAATCCGCACCCGCTCTTTTGGCGCACAGAAACGCCTTTTCATGAACGAAGACCGCGAATGGAAACGAGCCTTCTCACGCCGAGTGGAGCTGCGTTGGCTCGATCCGTCCACTCTGCCATGGGAGATTATTGCCAGCAGCGAATCCAACGAAGAAACTGCCCAAAGCAAAGTCGATTTCTGGGAAAGCAAAGGCCGGAAAGCATACTTTGACCGATACATCAAATCGGACAATTCCATATACAAAGTGAAGATTTGGGGATTCCCCACCTACGAAGACGCGCGGAAAGCCCAGAAGAAACTCGAAAAGGATTACAAAAAGAAGTTCGTTATCGAATAGGTAAATGCCAAACACTTAATACAAAAAGGGCAGGTTCCGAACCCGCCCTTTTTTTATTGCCCAACTATTGGCAATTGTGTCAGGTCTTCCCCATCGCCGGTGAAAATATTCAGCACGCTATTGTAATTAAGTCGCAGGCTGTCGTTGAAAAATGGAGCTATACTCACGATAAACTCCTGAAGCCCCATATCGAGCAGTTTGCCTTTGCTCAGCCCCAATCGGTCGCCATTCCTCGAAACGAAGTAAAGAACATTTTTCATGTGTGGTTTCATGTTGCCGATCACGACTTTCTTCGTTTCGCCTTGCAATTTCTTCGCGAGCGGAATCGGTTCGCGCAGCCTAATTAGGTCAATGAATTGCGAATTATAAAGCGCGATGACTCTGCGCGGCGCCGCGGAGAAGATTGGAACAATAGTGGCTCCAAGCCCTTTGGTAATATCCTTGATCGCGACCTGCTTCGAGTCTGCGTTGGAAAGCTGGCCGGAAATCATTTCCATCCCGTCGCCAGTGGTAACCACAGCAAAAACCTGATCTGAAATGTGTTTCTTGATGATTTCGACTATCTGATCTTGTGTTACTTTCGCCATATTTTCCTCAAAATGCTCAAATCCCAAAAACACTAATATACAATAATCATGCTAAATATTCAATTCAAATCAGTCAATTTCGGCTTAATTATTGATAATAGTTTAACGTTAACGGCTCTTGCCGAGTTTGTAGGACTCTGGAGGCCGGGCAGCCAAAACAAAAGGAGGATCGATATGAAAATCAGCATTGCAATTCGGAAATTCTTGGAATACTGCGACACCGAGCGCAATTATTCCCAGAAGACGGTTGAAACATATCGCATTGCTTTGGGCCAGTTCTACGACTACCTTTCCGAGGGATACAGCGAAGAACCGGACACCGGCGAAGTGCTCACGGCAGACATTCGCCCATTCCTTGGGCATTTGCACGACATGGGCCGGCACCGCTCCACTCTGCGATTGAAAATCTCCGCCGTAAAATCCTTTTTCAAATATTGCTTCCGTATGCAAATAATCGCAACGAACCCAGCGCGCCAGGTGCGAATCCCGAAAGCAGACAAACACCTTCCGTCGTGCCTTCAGGAATCCGAATGCCGCGAGATGCTCTCAAGTTTCGATCCGCAAAGCCCATGCTATGCGCGAGACAAAGCTCTTTGCGAGCTACTGTATTCGTCTGGATTGCGCATCAGCGAGGCGCTGGCGATTAATGTTGGCGACATTTCCTTCTCTACGCGCACACTTCGAGTGATTGGCAAGGGCAACAAGCAACGCGAAGTACCAATCGGCGAGGTGGCTATCATGGCTCTCACCGACTACATGGCAATTCGCCCGAATCTTTTGGCCGATCCCGCCGAAAAGGCACTATTCCTATCGTCGCATGGCGAAAGGCTCGGCTCGGTCGCAGCGTACCGCATAGTCCACCGCGCAATGGCGCATAGCGATACCAAGCAAAAAAGCCCGCACGTGCTGCGCCACTCCTTCGCAACGCATCTGCTGGACAATGGGGCGGATATAAACTCAGTTTCCGAGATGTTAGGGCACTCCTCCCTATCGACCACGCAAATTTACACACACCTTTCGGTGGAGCACCTGAAATCAGCATACAAATCCGCGCACCCGAAGGCATAGGCTGAAAGAGAATTATCTCTTCTAAATCAATGTTTTGTTGTTAAATTACAATGAGTTTTGAGCGAGTTATTAAATTGATTTTTTATACCGCGCGAGCGGTTGTTGTATTGTAGCAAGAAGCTGACCTTTCATGATTTATATCGCGTAGCGAATGTTAAATGGGAAATGCAAACTTTAGCAGATTTCTCTGCCGTTGTGCATGTGCACGGCGTGCCGTACCCCTACAACATTCATTTATATGCTCCACAATAGGACCAATGGATGAGCGCGGCCAGAAAGTAGGGGTTCAAAATTTTGAACCCCACAATTTTTGAACCCGTACAAATTACGCCCCCCTACAAAAACAAATTGAACCACTACAAAAGAGAAATGCATCATCATCACATGCTGTGGTTAAAAAATGGGGTTCAAAATTTTGAACCCCTACTTATTAACCTTCCGAAGGTTTAAGACCATTCTATCTAATGACTATACCCACACAAAACGTTATAGACCCTTGTAAAACTATTTTGTCCTTTCGGTGATTTGTCCATTGGCAGAAATGCTGAACAGACGTTTTTTCTCCGAGTTGGACGAAGGGCCTTCGACAAAGTATCCGCCGCTGAATTCGGTTTCGGTCATCGAAATATCGAATGATTCCGAAATAATGCTTTTGACAGACCTCCCGTACCCACCGCCCGCGGAGTTCTCGGCGATAGTCAGCGTGCCGGCCGATTCTGCCTGATCGTTGAACGAATAGAGAATGAAATACTCTTCGTTGTTGCCGGCCTGTCCCCTTTTCCATACTAACAGAAGTTGTTGCTTTGATTCGGTCTCGAAGCGTTTCAGGGGTACAAAAGTATATAGGCCGAGAATGTCAGGAGTTTCGGCCGAATCCAAACGGAAAAACTCGGCAACGGTTACAGAATCCAAAGCGCTATCCGAGTTATCAATCGTTTCGCTGGATTCGGGGATTTGAGCACTGAATGGCAATTTGGCCAGTTCGAATTTTTTTACTAATGCTTTAAATGCCTTAATCCTTTCGGGCGAGCTTTTCGATTTGCTCCCGCACGAAACGATAACAAGAATTGCAACTATACCGAATATAAGACCAAAAATCTTCTTCATCCTTTTTCCAATTTGTCCTAACCAAAAGACGTTTTGCAATGAATCTTCGTGCCTGAATATGCTGCAAATCAGTGCCGATATGAATCAACTCGAACGACAAAACACGGCGATTGCATTTCCAGGCAATTCAAAATAAAAAAAATCTCAGAAAAAAAAAATAATAAATTCCTGAAACAAACGTTCGTTTGATTCGTATTTGATACGTTGATGGTTAAAAAAGGTACTATGAAACAAGACAAAAACAATACAGACGCAAAGCAGAGAATTCTGGAAACCGCCGCAAGGCTCTTCGCCGAAAAGGGATACGGATCCGTCGGCGTTCGCGAGATTGCCTCGGAGGCCGAGGTCAATATTTCGATGATTTCCTACTACTTCAATGGGAAAATCGGTTTATTAAAATCCATTATTTCCGAACATTTCCAAGAGATTCAGAAGGTGCTCATTGAAAACATCGACGATTCGTTGGACCGCGACACCAAACTGCGCAACGTGGTCAAAGCAATGGTTGGGCTGATTCGCGAGCATCCGCACAGGAGCCGGATCGCGTTTATCGAGTTCCCGCTGGACGTCCCCGAATTATTGGAATACAAAAAAGAGCTGATGCGAGAGAACCGAAACTTCATAAAGCAAATCTTTCACGGGAAGAACCCCGATTGCCAGAAAGACGTTTTCGAGCATGCCAACACCATCGGGCCGGCATTTATTTCATTGGTGTATTCGCATTTCCTGACTCACAGGTACGAATGCGACGACGAAAGCCCAGTCTATGACGATGCGTATTTCGATAATTATTGCGATACCATATCGAACCTATTCCTCGGCGGCATCAAATCCGTCGTCGAAAAAATTATGACAAACAATGGCGGCAAATGCCTCGAATGCCATAAAAAAATGAACACAAACAATTAGTTAAATATAAACATTCGGAGACTCTATGAAAGGCTCTCAAAAAATATTATTTTTCATATTAGCTGCGATCTCAGCGATACCGATTTTCGCTGCTGAACCGCAGGCGCTCTCGCTCGAGGATTGCCTTAGAATCGGCGAAGAAGCCAGCAAGCAGCTAAAAGTATCGCAAGCGAAAATCAGCTATGCCGACGCAAAGGTGAGCGAATCGGTTTCGTCGCAGTATCCTTCGCTCAAGCTGTCCGGTGGCTACACTCGGCTTAGCGAAGTCGATCCATTCAAGATGAATTTCATGGGGAAAGATATTACCATTTCGCCCTCGATTCTGAACAACTATTCCGCCAAACTGACGCTTGCCCAGCCGATTTTCGCCGGCAACAGGCTCACCGGCATGGAGGAAATGAACCAGTATTCGCTCCAGGCCGCCGGCCAGGATTTGCTCACGGACAAACTCGACCTGCGATATAATATCAAAACCGCATATTGGTCGCTCTTCAAGGCTAAGAGAATGCTCGAAATCTTTGATGAAAACATCAAACAGGTCAAAGCCCACCTCACCGACGTCGAAAACATGGAAAAGGCCGGAATGGCCCAAACCAACGACGTCATGAAAGTGCGCGTACAGCTGGCCAATCTCGAGTTCTCAAAGATCGAAACCGAGACTATGTACCGCATTGCGCAATCATCGCTCAACAACCTGCTGGGCCGCAACCTCGATCAGGAAATCCAAATTAGCGACAAGCCCCAAGAGGCTCCTGACGCAAATATTTCTGTTGGCAATTATATTGAAACAGCAATTTCGGGACGTTCGGAACTGAAAGCAACCGAATACAGAATTAAATCGGGCGAGGCCGGACTTTCGATAGCAAAAGCGGCTTATTACCCTTCGGTGAATTTCGTTGCCAATTATACCTATGCAAATCCCAACCAGCGTATCAATCCGCCGGAAGAGAAGTTCAAAGGCACTTGGGATGTGGGCATCAACTTTAGCTTCGACCTTTGGAATTGGAACACAGCCGAGCACCAAACAGCCCAGGCAAAAGCGTCGCTGGACCAAGCCAATTGGCAATTCCGGGCAGCTCAAGACCTGATTTCGTTAGACGTTACGCAGAGCGCGCTCAACCGCTCGAAGTCGATCGAAAAGCTCAATGCAGCCAAAATCACCGTCGAGCAGGCAACCGAGAACCATCGTGTTACTCTGATGCGATTCAAAAATGGAGCGGCAATCAACAGTGACCTTATTGACGCGGAGTTTTCTTTGCTGCAATCAAAAATTAACTATACTTCTGCTTTGGCCGATGTGCAAATCGCAACCGCCAAATTGGAACGTTCAATCGGCAAATAATTAAATAATAATATAAGGATAGTTTAATGAAAAAGATAATTGTCTCACTGATTGTTTTGGGTGGTATTGTTGCAATAGCACTTATCCTGATCGGAAACAAAAAAGCCGCCGAAGCAAAAATGCTAAAGACGGAAATTCTGACTGAGTTCCCCGTTACGGCAACGGCTGTCAGGACGCAAAACATGGACGACAACCTTTCGCTCGTCGGCACGCTCTACGGCAGCAAAGAACTTGCTTTGCTTTCGGAGACAGCCGGGCGCGTGGTGGAATTGCATATCGAAAACGGTTCGCGCATCGGCAAGGGCGCAGTAGTGCTCCGCGTGGACGACGAACTGAAACGCGCCGCAGTGATGAGCGCCGAGGCAAACTGGGAAAAATCCAAGAAAGACCTCGAACGCATGGAAATCCTCTACAAAGAGAAATCGGCCAACGAATCCCAACTCGACCAGGCTCGTTTCGCATTCAAAACTGCCGACGCCCAGCTGATCACTGCCAAACGCCAATTGGCCGATACGAAGATCCATGCCCCAATCGGCGGCACGGTCAGCAACCGTTCGGTCGAAATCGGATCCTTGCTGGCAGTCAACACTCCCATTTGCAACATCGTGGACGTATCGTCGCTGAAACTTAAAGTGAACGTGGCCGAAAAAGACATTTTCCGTTTGAAAAATGGCGACAAGATCATGATTAAAAGCGACGTCTATCCCGAGGCTGAATACGTCGGGACGATCAAGAGCATTGCAGACAAAGGCGACGAAGCCCACACCTTCCCTGTGGAAATCGCCATTCAGAACAATTCGAAGAATCCGCTCAAAGCCGGTATGTTTGCCAAAGCAGTCTTCGAGAGTATCAAGAAAGAAAACGTTCTCGTGATCCCGCGTGCGGCATTGGTCGGTTCGATGAAAGAACCTCAGGTTTACGTCGTTCAGAATGGCATTGCAGTTCTCCGCAACGTGGCAATCGCCACCGAAGCAGGAGACTTCCTCGAGCTGTACTCGGGGCTGAACCAAGGCGATATCGTCATCACAAACGGACAGATAAACCTGAAGGATTCGACCAAGGTTTCCGTAACAATGCAATAATCAAAGAGGAAAAAATCAATGACCATTACAGAATTATCAATTAAAAGGCCAACGCTGATTATCGTATTGTTCACATTCCTCGGCGTACTCGGCATCTACGGCTACACTCAGCTCAATTACGACCTGATGCCGAAAATGTCGTTCCCGGTTGTGTTCATCTCGACGGTATATCCGGGCGCATCGCCCTACGAAGTGGAAACCAGCGTTACTAAAAAAATAGAGGATGCCGTCTCTGGTATCGACAAAATCAGCTCCGTAACGTCAAATTCATCCGAAGGTATTTCGTTCGTCGTCATCGAATTCGAGCAATCGGCAAATATCGATATCGCCGTCCAAGATGCCCAACGAAAGATTAATCAGGTTCGAATTAACCTGCCAGACGACGTTAAGGACCCAACTGTCAGCAAGATTTCGATGGACGAAATCCCAGTTCTGAAGATGTCCGTCCAATCTTCGATGGCCACTCGCGACTTCTATCAATTCGTGAAGGATCGCGTCCAGCCTCGGCTCGCCCAGATTGCCGGCGTCGGAAATATCGTCCTAATCGGCGGCGAAGAGCGCGAAATCCGCGTGAACGTGGACCCCGAGAAGATACGATCGCTCGGCATTTCGCTGAACCAAGTGGCCGCTGCAATCAAAATGGCCAACTTAGACTTCCCGACTGGCAAAGTGCAAGACCAGAAAGCCCAGTTCATCGTCCGTGTGGCCGGCAAATTCACCTCGGTCGATGAAATGCGAGACTTAGTGGTTTCGCGCTCCAAAGCCGGCGGCGACATTCTCCTTGGCGACATTGCCGAGGTGCAGGACGGCTCGAAAGAGATTGTCAACTTCAACCGTTTCAATGGCGTGAACTCCATCGGTATCACCGTCCAGAAGCAAAGCGATGCCAATACGGTCGAGGTCAGCGCCAAGACACGAAAAGAACTCGAAAAACTCGAGAAAGAATACGCAGACATAGGCCTGAAATTCAGCATCGCCAGCGATGGCTCCACGTTCATCATGGACTCTGCCAACGCCGTCAAGGAGGACTTGCTCCTCGCAGTGCTGCTTGTTGCGTTTGTGATGCTTATTTTCTTGCATTCGATTCGTAACTCAGTTATCGTCATGGTTGCCATTCCGGCATCGCTAATCTCCACATTCTTTGCCATGTATTTGTTCGGTTTCACTCTGAATCTGATGACGCTGCTGGCAATGTCCCTTGTGATTGGTATTCTCGTGGACGACTCGATTGTGGTTCTCGAGAATATATACCGGCACTTGGAAATGGGGGACAACCAAATGGACGCGGCAATCAAGGGCCGAAACGAAATTGGATTTGCAGCCCTTTCGATCACGATGGTGGACGTTGTGGTGTTCATTCCTTTGGCGCTTATTTCCGGCGTTATCGGCGACTTCTTGCGCCAGTATTCGCTCGTGATCGTGTTTTCTACTTTGATGAGCCTTCTGGTTTCGTTCACGATCACTCCATTGCTCGCCTCCCGCTTCACCAAGTTGCAAGAACTGACAGACAAGACAGTTATGGGACGCTTCGGCAAATGGTTCGAATCGTTTTTTGATAGAATCATTTATTACTACAAGAAAACAATGCATTGGTGCCTCGAGAAACCTTGGCACGCACTGACAGTACTATTTATTGCTTTTGTAATCTTTATTACTTCGTTTATGCTTCCCGCAAATGGCTTCATCGGAATGGAATTTATGCCAAGCGTGGACCGTGGCGAGCTGAATGTTACGCTTGAATTGGATCCTGGGACTTCGCTCCAGAACCTGAACTACGTAACTCAAGCTGCAGAAGCCAAACTCCGAGAAATTCCCGAAGTGGACAAGATTTTGGCTAACGTGGGCGCATCAACAGATGGCTTCACAGGCTCCACATCGAATAACAACTCGGAACTTACTGTGTCTTTGGTACCCAGATCGCAACGCACACTATCGACCGATGACCTTTCTATCAAAATGAAAGAAAAACTGATGTCTCTTCCAGGCATCAAGGTGCGCATCCAAGCGGTTGGACTTATGGGATCCTCCACACGTTCGCCTATTCAGATTGTCGTAACCGGTACCAGCTTCGACGACGTCAGCAAAGCAGCAAAGAAAGCCGAAGCCCTGATGAAAACCATCAAAGGCACATCAGACGTTCGCCTGTCTTCCGAGGACGGCAAACCCGAACTCAAAGTAATCGTTGACCGCAAGAAAATGGCTCAACTCGGGCTAAGCATCACAGACGTCGGCGGCACGATGAACACTGCCTTCACCGGAAACGACGACTCGAAGTTCCGCGAGGGCATCAACGAGTACGATATTCGCGTCATGCTGGACAAATTCGACCGTACCGACGCGAAAACTGTGGAGGATATGCCGTTTGTCAATTCGAAAGGCCAGATCGTCGAGTTGAAGCAATTTGCTGAAATAGTTCAAAGTTCCGGCCCGACCAAACTCGAACGCCGCGACAGAATTAGTTCGATCACGCTCTATTCAAATGCTTTTGGCCGCACGAGTGGCGTTATAGCAAGCGAATTTATGGAAAAAGCCAAAACACTCGATATGCCGAAAGGCGTGGAAATGAACCTGATCGGCGAGCAAAAATACTTTGCCGAATCCATGCTGAACATGGTTATTGCACTCTTCGCAGGCATCCTGTTCGTCTATATGATCATGGTAGCTCTTTACGACTCGTTTGTCTATCCTTTTGTGGTTTTATTCTCGATTCCTCTGGCCGTCATCGGTGCGTTCTATGGGTTGGCTTTGTCGGCCAAATCTATCAGCATCTACTCTATGCTTGGTATCATCATGCTGGTGGGCTTGGTGGCCAAGAATGCAATTCTGCTCGTGGACAGGGCGAACCAGATGAAGATAGAAAAAGGCCTTTCCACTGTGGAAGCACTCTTGGAGGCAGGCCAAACGAGGCTTCGCCCGATCCTTATGACCACATTCGCAATGATTATGGGCATGATGCCGATTGCCCTGTCGAAGGCGGCCGGCGGCGAGGCCAAATCCGCTCTCGGCGTGGTTCTCATCGGCGGACTTGCAAGCTCGATGTTCCTTACTTTGCTTGTCGTGCCTGTCGTTTACAGAATCGTGGACTACTTGCGCTCCAAGTTCTGGCATGGCAAAAAAGAGGATACAGTGCCGACTCTATAGTCTTTGCTCGCACTACATCCCTCCTTCAGTAGTGACAGCACCAAGAACCCTTCGCACCTAACCCGTCGCGAAGGGTTCGATTTTTTTGGCGCAATCGCCAATGGCCGAACTCTACGATTGCTGTCCCATAAAATATTCTGGCCGCTGCCACTCATAAATTCCTTATTTTTGTATGTTTGTGAACTGTGAATTTTATCATTATGCTTAGTATTCAAAATTTATCAATACATTTTTCGGGCCGTTACCTTTTCGACGATGTTTCCGCTGCAATCGGCAAATCAGATAAAATTGGACTTATCGGCAGGAACGGCACAGGCAAGACCACACTTCTGAAAATCCTGGCCGGAATCGAATTCCAAGAGTCAGGCAACGTTTCGAAACCGAACGAATATTCGATCGGATACCTGCCCCAAGAGCTTTCCACCCAATCGACAAAAACAATCTTCGAGGAGGCCGAAGCCGCACTCGTCGTGATCCGCAGCATCGAAGCCAATATCGAGCACCTGCACCACGAAATCGAAAGCCGAACGGATTACACCTCGGACGCATACATGAAGCTGCTCGAGCGGCTCGCCGAGTCCAACGAACGCTTCAAAGTGGTCGGCGGGCATTCGTCCGAAGCTGAAATCGAAAAAGTGCTCACCGGACTGGGCTTCGAGCGGACGGACTTCTCGCGCTCGGTCGCGGAGTTCAGCGGCGGCTGGCAGATGCGCCTCGAACTTGCGAAAATCCTCTTGGAGCGCCCCGACTGCATTTTGCTTGATGAGCCTACGAACCATTTGGACATAGAATCAATTCAGTGGCTCGAGAACTTCCTCAAGTCGTATGAATCCTCCGTCGTAATTGTTTCCCACGATAAGAACTTCCTGGACAACGTAACGAATCGGACTTTCGAGCTGTCCGGCGGGAAGATTTTCGATATGCCTCTCCCCTACTCGCGTTTCATCAATGCGCGCGAAGAGCAGCGCAAACAGCAAGCAAACGCATACAAGAATCAACAACGCGAAATTGCTCAAACCGAACGCTTCATCGAACGCTTCCGCTCGAAGGCCAACCTGGCCACCCGCGTGCAGTCCCGCGTCAAACAGCTTAACCGTATCGAGCGCATCGAACTCGATGAGGAAGATTTTTCGTCGATCCGCTTCACGTTCCCCGAGGCGCCACGCTCGGCAAGGGTAGTCGCCGAAGCCACGAACCTTACGAAAAAATACGACAATCTTTTAGTACTCGATAAAATTAACTTTGCAATCGAGAAGGGCGAAAAAGTTGCATTCGTCGGCAAAAATGGCGAAGGCAAATCCACTCTATCCCGCATCCTGGCTGGAATGGAAAGCTACGATGGCCAGCTGAAAATCGGCTCGAACGTGTCCCTTGGGTATTTTGCCCAGCACCAAGACGTGATGCTGGACCCCGACGCCACTGTTTTCGACATCATCGACCGCGCCGCCACAGGCGACATGCGTACTCGCATCCGCAGCCTGCTCGGAGCCTTCCTTTTCAGCGGCGATGCTGTTTATAAAAAAGTAAAAGTCCTATCCGGCGGCGAGAAGTCCCGATTATCGATCGCACGGCTGCTGCTGCAACCGATTAATTTCCTAATCCTGGACGAACCGACGAACCACCTGGACATGACCAGCAAGGAAGTATTGAAAAAGTCGCTGATTGAATTCACCGGCGCGCTCATTGTGGTCTCGCACGATCGCGAATTCCTCCGCGGGCTGACGCAAAAAACGGTCCATTTCCGCAATAAATCCATCAAAGAGTACGCGGGCGATATCTACGAATTCCTCGAGAAGCAAAACTTGGAATCGCTCTCTTCGCTCGAATACTCCAACGCGCCCAGGCAATCGAGTGCCGGCCAGACGCAATCGCCCAAGCAGTCCCAGCTTTCGCGTGAAGAGCAGAAAAACGCCCGCCGCGAGGAAAACCGAATCAAAAAGCTCATCACAGACGCCGAAAAGGAAATTGAAAAACTTGAAGCCCGAAAGACTGATTTGGACGCCAAGTTTGCCGATCCGGAATTCTACGCCGACGCAAACAACGCTCGCACGGCCCAGAATGAATACAAGGAAATCAGCGACCGATTAGACGAATTGATGGAAATCTGGGAATCGAGGCAACTCGAACTCGAGGAATTTCGTGCCAATTAATTGAAGGAATTGCAACAATGCTAATCGAAACCATCGCCAAAACAGAAAAATACTTTCGCCGCGCAGTCGTGGCCACGCTGCCGCCTTGGTGCGCCGTCGCGTATTTCACTTTTGGCCGGAAAGTCTTCCTGAAGATGCTCTCCGAGTCTCGGCGTAGGGTTCGCGCATTGGTGCCGGAATCGCTTTCCGCCGAACTCTGGGGCCTGCAATTCCGTTCGCCGATTTTCAACGCGGCCGGCATGTTCAAGCACGGCGAGGGCTACGATTTGGTGGCTTCCGAAGGGGCCGGAGCCTACCTTTGCGGCACGACGACGTCGATCGCGCGGCCAGGCAACACGAAACTGATGCTGACGCATCCCGTCGCAACATTCCCGCAAAGCGGCGCCTCGATCAATTGGATGGGATTGCCGAACCCTTCGCACGCAATCGTTGCGCGGGCAATATCGATGATACACAAAGTGCGCGGCTGCCCTGTCGGCGCCAGCCTGGGCGCCACTCCCGAACACAGCGGAGACCTTGCAATTGGCGGTTTGATTAGCGGGATGGAAGATTACAACCTTGCAGGTGCAGATTTCTTGGAAATCAACGAGAGCTGCCCAAACGTGGCCCACGAGAAGGGCGAATGCACTCCCGAAGGCCTGGACGCCGCTCTGGCGCGCAGATTGGAAATGATTGCCGAGCGATTCCTGAGCAAAAGGCAGAGGTACCTGCCCGTTATCGTCAAGTTCTCCGTGGATACCGACCCCACCCTGGCCAAAGTGCTGACGTCCAAACTAATCGAGCTGGGCTACGACGGAGTCAACTTCGGCAACACTTCAACGGATTACGAAGGCGCCCACGGCTTCCTGAACAGGCCGGAAAACAAAGTACTCGACTATTTCACGAGCAATTTCGGAGGCGGGCTGAGCGGCGCACCGCTGCGCGAGAAATCGCTGAAGTTAGTGAAAGCATCCTCGGAAGCTTTGCAGAAGGCAAATGCCAAACAAGAGTTTCATATCGTACGAACAGGTGGCGTGGAAAGCGCTGCCGACATATCCTCGGCGATCGCTGCCGGAGCCTCGCTATGCCAATGGTTCGCGGGGTATTTTTCAAATTTCGCCGAACACGGCCACGACGTTTACCAAGAAATCTACAAACACTACAATGAGTATATTCGGACTATTTAAAAAGAAAAACATAGAGAATCTCGAAGATTCGCAGCAGGAATCGACAATTCAAGAAACCGTAACACCAACGAGGCCTAACGCCGCCGCGCCCGAGTTATTGATCGTCGGACTGGGCAACCCGGGAGACAAATACGACCAAACTCGCCACAACATTGGATGGATGGTGCTGGCCGCGCTTTGCAAAAAATACGGCGCGCAGACGAAGAAAGTCAACGCGGATTACCGCTCGGCCGATATCATCGTTAGCGGGAAATGCCTACGGCTGGTCCAACCGACCACGTACATGAACAACTCGGGCAAAGCCGTCAAGCAAGCCCTCTCGAGCACGCATTTGGCAGCCGAGCAGGCGGTGGTTATCGTGGACGAATACAATTTCCCTGTCGGGAAGGTGCACGTGAAGATGGGCGGATCCGACGGCGGCCACAACGGCATTTCATCGATTATCGAGGAGGCCGGCACGGACCGTTTTATCCGTTTGCGCTGCGGCATTGGCAACCGATTCGGCGCGGGCGGCTTGGTCGATTACGTCCTTTCCCGATTCGAGACAGAAGAGACAGAATCGAGGAATGCAATGATCGCGAAGGCAGTGCAAGCCATCGAAAGGATTGCCGAGGTCAATTTCTCGCGTGCGATGAGCGACGTCAATTCCGGCAAGCTGTTCGAGGCGGAAGAAAGGTGATTTTTCTATTTGGAAAGATTCAACTACTCGTTGTAAGACTTTTTACCATAATGCGCTTGCCGATGGCAATTCGGACATAAAGCAATTGCATTCTCAACCGTGTCCTTTCCATTGCTTGCCAGAGGGATTATGTGATGTACTTCTAAATATGGCCTATCGTCGCTATCTCTAAGAAATGGGGCAGTCTTCTTACATTTTTGACAGATACCATTTGCGCGATAAAGAACTTCCGCCACAACATTTTGATTCCTTAGAAATACTGTTTGACTAGTAATAGCTGTTTGGGGAATCACATCAGCTTTCTTCAGAAGCTCAATCCTCTTTTCAGATGACCGCTTAAGTGCCTTTTTTTCTTCATTATTTTGAGTTTCAATAACACTTTCAAGAGATAGTGAAGATTCACTACTATAGCTGGGGTTAGGAATTGATTTATTCAAAAGTGATTCCAAGTATGTAATCACTCCAGAAGAATGAGCATTTTTCATTAATTGACTAATTGGAGTTACAATTGCGGCTTTAATAAATTCTAAATTGCACTGTTTCAATATGTTAATATCATCAGAAATAATACCAGGATTAATAATACAGCCAACACAATTAGGCGTATGAGCCAAACAATTAGGAGCACTCTCAATTGACTCCGATAGAATTCGTTTTTGTTTTATATGACCAAAGTACATAATTTTAAAAAAAATTCGATCAACTAATGGCAACAAAGAAGTCTTATTACAAATAATTATAAGTTCTTTTTTTGAAATTTCTATACAGTATTCATGCCCAACATTAAAACGAACAAATATTCCGTTTAAATCAAGATTCAAATTCCAGTTTGAAGGATTTAACGAATTGGCTAAATCAATAGCAGGATATAAAAAGTTAACGAAAACATTCCTTTTTGTCGTATTTGGAATCAGTTTTTCGAATATACTTTTTGCGGAATAATAGCTTCTTCTATCAATCATAGAGCATATTGAATTTTTGTAAATAATTGAAAATACGTCAAATGACGAATGCATATTTATTAACTTACAAAATTTCGGTTGAATTCACAAATATGAAATAAAAGCCAGTGTCCAAACACTGTCTGGATGTATGTATACTTCAAACTTGGTTCTATGATGTAATATGCGGGTGCTGTACAAAAATCATTTTGATCGAGTTGATAGAATCAAAATAGTATTTTACCGCGTAGCGGTTGTTCTATTGTAGCATTTTGTTTGATTTTTTAGGCAATATTTCGCGTGAGCGAATGTTCTATATGTTTGGTTGATTCATGCAGAATATGATATAACAACCGCTATGCGGTATGACATGCAAGTGGGAAAACAACTCACTACAATACAACAACCGCTCACGCGGTATCAATCCGCAACTATTACTTTTCTTGAAGAATGCTTCAATCACTTATCCGCCTCTCCCATGATCGGGTCGATAGAGCCGATGATTCCGACGATATCGGAGATCATTGAGCCTTCGGCCATGGTGGGCAGCCCCTGGAGGTTTGCCGAGCTGGGCGAGCGTATCTTCATTTTCCATGGTTGGCCCGTATCGTCGGCCACGATGAAGAATCCCAATTCGCCCTTGGGGCTTTCGATCGCAGTGTATGTTTCGCCGGGAAGCGGTTTGCCGCCAAAGTTCACGAGCATGAAGTCGTCGATCAGCTCTTCCATTTTTGTATAAACTACTTTCTTCCAGGGCAGCGTTGACTGCGGATTGCCCAGCCGGACAGGCCCCGTGGGGATTTTCTCCAGCGCTTGCTGCACAATTCGCAGCGATTGGCGGATCTCCTCGACGCGCACCATGTACCGAGACCAAACGTCGCCATCGGGGAAAGTGATGACGTCGAAGTCCACTTTGTCGTACATCAGGTATGGCTCGTCTTTCCGCAAATCGCGAGGGAAGCCGCAACCGCGAAGCACCGGCCCGGTCAGCCCGAGGGCGATTGCCTTTTCGGCAGTGATGTGGCCAATTCCGGCCACGCGATCGATGAATATGCGATTGCGGTGAGCAATTTTTTCCATCCGCTCAAATTCTTTGGGAAAATCGTCCATCCAGGCCTTGATAGCAGCAACGGCCTTTTCGTCCATATCGAAAGCTATGCCTCCGATGCGTGTGAAGCTGGTGGTGAAGCGCGCGCCGCAAAGCAGCTCGAATATATCGTAGAGTTTCTCGCGTTCGATGAACACCCACAGCATCACCGTTACGGCGCCGACGTCCATTAGAGTGGAGCCGATTGCCATCAGGTGCGACGAAATGCGGGCCAGCTCCGAAGCAATCATGCGAATCCATTGCGCGCGCTCCGGGGCTTCGATTCCGAAAGCATTTTCGATGGCAAGCGCAACGGCTGTATTGTTCGACATGGGAGCGATATAGTCCATCCTGTCCGTGAACGGAATAAACTCATGGTAGGTCATGTTTTCGGCCAGTTTTTCGTAGCCGCGGTGCAGGTATCCCAATTCGGGAATGCACTTAATAATATTTTCGCCATCGAGCCGGAGCAAAGCGCGCAACACGCCATGCGTGGCCGGGTGCTGCGGCCCCATGTTGAGCACCATATCGTTTTCGAGCGAATCGTCGAAAAACGCCGATACATCCTCCGAGACGAGCTCTTTGAGGATTTTTCCTTGGCGGATTTTATTAATCTTATCTATTTCTGATTGCTTTACGATATTCCTCGGCATATACTATCAAGCTCCATCATCGATTATTTTCGCATTAATTATATTTTTAGTTTGTACTAATGCTTTTTATAATGACGTTCAAATGAAATATTATTGAATAGTGTGAAGTATATTGGTCTTTCGTTTCTTTGTGATGAATCGACGGTGCTTACGCGAAAGATGACAAACGAGAGTGGCGGAGTTTGTTTATTATTCGCTGTTTTGTGTGGGAGCATCACAAAACATCAACATAAGCAACCTGGAATATCTGGATTAATTAGTACCGCGTAGCGGTTAAATTATGGTAGAATGTCGAACTCTTATAATCAACTTACCTCGTAGAGGTTAAATTTTGTTTCTGACGTAAAAGTTAGCACAACATAGTAGTGCTTTCTATGTGATAAGATAAATTTTTATTACCATATAATATGCTTTAATGTTTGAATACAATGGAGATTCCTGCCTACTCGAGGGAATAATAAAGGTTTAAATATCTCAATATACAATTTAATCACTACGGGATAACGAAGAATACTATGCATTCAATTTCTACCATAGTTTAATCGCTACGCGATAAAAGAAGAAATCATTTACCGGAAATTGAGCATACAACAACCCATTCAATATCGCGAATAACCAATATTCTGAAACCGTAATTAAAAAACCTTACATCATCATACCAACATGCCCCAACGCATAGCGGCTCACTTTGGAATTTTTCTTTCCGGCCAGAGCAAAGCAATGCACTTGCACAGCCGAAATTTCATATTTTTGTGTAACAATTACAATTGATTTTTGTTATTCATACAGTTGATTGTTATTTGATAGGTTTTTTATGAAGATTCTCAAACACCTTGGCTTTTCAATAGCGTTTTGCGCGTTGACATTTGTCGTAGCCTGTAGCCACGACGATGCGGCCGTTACGCCCGAAATACCACATATTGATACGAATTACTTGCAGGTTCCGATTGGATTCGACGATCCGTATTTCCCGCCGAACAATCCATATTCTGCTGCAAAATTCGAGTTGGGGCGAATGCTATTCTACGAAAAAATCCTATCGAAAGACAGTTCGATCCAATCGTGTTCGCACTGCATGAAGCAAGAGCACGCCTTCACTGATGGAAGAGTTAATCCTTTGGGTTTCGCCGGCGAAGTGCAATTCAGGAATGGTATGCCGGTGGTAAATTCCTCGTACAGAAAGATTTATTTCTGGGACGGCCGAGGCAATGCAATCGAGACAACTGCACTGAGGAGCATTTGGATGCCCGACGTTTTCGGCTCCGACACAAACGACATCAATCGCCGCCTGCAATCACATCCGCTGTATCCAACGCTTTTCAAACGCGCTTTTGGCGAAAATGCAGTGCCTCAATGCTATCTGGTGGCCCAGGCAATTTCGACATTTGTCCGCTGCATGATCTCCGGCAATTCTCCGTTCGACAAATATACACGCGGGGACTCTTCGGCCCTGAGCGAATCGCAAGTCCGTGGTTTGAAGCTCTTCTTCAGCCCCAGGACAAATTGCAGTTTTTGCCACAGCGGTATCATGTTCACTGACCAGAAATTCCACAATACCGGCACTCAACGCCACTATTGGGACCGCGGCCGCGAATACGTAACCGGCAATCCGTCCGATTATGGACTCTTCCTAACTCCATCGCTTCGGAACGTCGAGGTTACAGGGCCGTGGATGAGCGACGGGGCTTATGCGTCTCTCGAAGAGATTATCGACAACTATAGTAACGGCGGAAAATTGTGGCCCAACAAAGACCAGATCATTAAACCTTTGAACCTTTCATCCCAAGAAAAAAAGGATATTATTGCATTCCTCAAATCGCTTACAGATCGCGATTTCTTAAGCGACAAACGATTTTCTGACCCATTTAAAAAATGAATATTAGGAACATAGATATGAACTCGAGAAGAAGTTTTTTGAAAAAGTTGATGGCCGTCGGAGTGCTTAGCGCCACGTGCCCACACAAAATGTTGGCGATGATCGAACCGGAAAAAATCAAAGATACAGGAAAAAACATTCTTGGTACGTACAAATTCGACTTGCTCCAAAAGGACAAAAACGGCAACCTGAAGTATCCCGCTTTGCAAGACATCTGGGGCTCGGTTTTTCTCGATGCAATTGTTGCTATTGACGGTTCGTTCCAATTCCTCGAATTGAACCACTTGGACGAAAATGAATACGGCAAACCCTATGCGGTTATGAACAGATGTTGCCCACACATGGGCGAAATGGTCGAGTTGCTTAACCCGGAATTGAAAGTGATCCGCTGCCCCCGCCATGGCTCGCTTTTCAATCCTGATGGATCATTATATTACAGCGAAACCACATCCTTGAGCCTCGAAATCTATCCTTGCACCTTCGACGGAGACCACACTCTATACTTCGAATTGCCTTTCTACGTCTCGGCAGAGGACTCAGGAGGCATCAATCCCGATTTGGCAATCGAAAGGACTTTCCCGAATCCATGCCGCGGCCGCTTGCTCGTGGATTTCTATTCAGCGCGCGAATGCGAAATTGAAGCCACCGTGTACGACACAATCGGCAACAAAGTAACTCGCCTCGGGAGCCAATACGCCAGCCAAGGCAAAAACGAAATCCACGCAGACCTGAGCGCGCTCGCCTCGGGCTTCTATTTCCTTAAGATTTCGACAAAAGACGGACGCTCGGCAACGTCTAAGTTCTATATCGTGAAATAATGTGGCCGCTGTAGCTTAATTATTTGTGGACAGCGCAATGTCGATTTGAAAAGATGAACATGTATTTATTTTTCCTATATTCGTAATTAACTCTCGAGAACGTTTACGAGGTTCGATAGAGGATTGGTTTATCAATTAAGAGCGGAAACAATGGCTGAACCGAACCAAAGAAGGCAATTCCTGAAGAATGCAGGCACATTGGGGCTGTCGGCGTGCGTGGCGGCTGCGCTCGGCACCTCGTGCGAAAGCTATACAGCTCTCGAAGAGTCATCCACCGGAATCACTATTAATATTGACCTGAAGGACAGGCAACAGGTCTCGCAGGCCGAGTACAATTTGCTTCAAAAGATTAATTACGGGGTGCTGAAACGATTTACGAAAGTGAATTACGGCGTTCCGATCTGCATTTTACGCCAAACGAAAGAGGGGCAATTCGCTGCATATTCAACGATGTGCACCCACGCCCACTGCCTAATGAAAAACCCAATGACCGAGCTGCCGAGCGGCGACTACCGTAACAAGCCGGGCCTGGAGAGCTACACATACTTCAATTGCCATTGCCACGGTTCGCAGTTCAACCCATTCGAGGACGGGAAAGTGATTACCGGCCCGGCGGAAAGCCCACTGAAAAAATTCAAATGCTCATTCGATTCGGCCACTGAAGTTTTGTCGATAACGTTCTAAGAGACAGTTGGAAAAGTATTGATCATCCTAGATTATTCATTAAAAATATGAAATACATTCTATACCCTCATCCCCAGCCCTTCTCCCGACGGGAGAAGGGAGTAAGAAAACGTTTTTTTTATGGAAGTCCCTTTCGCCCTTTGGGAGAAAGGGATTTAGGGATTGAGGGTTTTTCTAACGAACTTTTTGGGTTAAAATAGTATTTGGTACAGTACCCATACCAAACGTTATAATGCAAGAATCACTTTCGGAAAATAATAAAACTGCACGCCTCGGCGTTTGCTCAAAATTCAATGTACCGCCTCAACCTTCCGAAGGTTTTAAACCTAAAGCTTATAAAAAAGCACTGTGGCATTAACCTTCGGAAGGTTCAAGATCAAATAACCACGTCTCGCAAGTCGTGGGCAACACACGCACTTCGGGCACTCTTCCTTTGCATGTAATTGATTGTATGTTGTTGATATGGATAGTGATACTACAATTCCAAATGGTAGTATCACTTACTTAATCAAAAAACAGAAAAGCCCGCCGGAGCAATTCCGCGCGGGCTTTCTCTAGAAAGAGTTTAAA
>CAZSWR010000060.1:0-23649 GCA_964610885.1 uncultured Hyphomicrobiales bacterium
AAACATGGTGATAAATATCCGCACACTGAATATTATTCGACAATAAAATTCGGCTGATATTCAACTTCATGCGAGTTGGATAATATTCCCCTTGTTAAAAATTAGTCAAATATTTCCAACATAAAACAATCCAAATTTGCTAATATTTTGATATTTTTAAGGATAATGAAATAATAATCAATTATTAACAGAATTGGCCTTGTTTCAAATCTTAACTTGAATCATTTCAATGGGCAATAATAACCAATTTCGGCGGGTGCTGAGCGCTGGCACGTGCCTTGTATTGTGTTCATTAGCGAAAGGCGAGATATGGAAAAAAAAGTAAATATATACAGCAAGCAAAACGAACCGAACAATGAGGAAGATTTGTTCGGCCAGGTGAGGAAAATCGAAATGCTCGCTCGGGTGCCGGAGGAATTATATTCGGTGGCGGCGGACGTTATCGCCTTCGTCTATAGAACGGATTCTCAGACAGGTATGGATACCAGACAAAAGAAAGACTAAACAAGATGCTAAAAGAACTATATACAGCCGCGCTTGGGATGTTGCCTCAGCAAACACGATTGGAAGTGATTGCGAACAACATGGCAAATGCGAACACTGTTGGTTTCAAGCGTCAGTCAGTGTTCGAACGAAATATGATCGACGCACGTGCCAATTTCTACAACGTGCAGGGACAGGCAGAGCAGGACGACCCGCCTGTCGGTTCGTATATCGATTTCGAGTCCGGCAGCTTCCAAAAAACGGACAACCCATTGGACGTATCAATTGAGAATCAGAAGGGATTTTTCCTCGTTCAGGACGAAGACGGAAACCAATTCCTAACGAAAGCCGGGCATTTTACATTGTCCACGGACGGAACAATAATTACCACGGATGGTAAGAAATTAATGGGTTCGAGCGGCGAGATCAATGTGAATCCCAAGCTGCTCGATTCCTCCCAAAGCCTCGAGGATACCGCCTCGAAGGTGAAAATAACGGAAGAGGGCGAAGTGTTCGTAAACGATGCGCCTGTCGGTACGATCACCGTGCTCCAGGTGGACGACACGTCTTCGATCGAGCAAATCTCCAATGCGACGTTTATCGCTCGCCAGGACACGAACGCAACCGTGATGGACCCATCGGAGGTCAATATTAAACAGGGATGGGTCGAGAACTCGAACGTGGACATTATCCGCGAGATGGTCTCGATGATCGAACTCCAAAGGGCCTACGAAGCCGGAAGCAAGGTGATTCATACGAACGACGCAACTTTGGACAATACAATGCGATTGGGCAGGTACTACTAACATATTTCGGACTTTAACCAATAATAACTAATCGGGAGCAAATGCGAAAATGGATAAAACGCTACGAACGGCAGCCACAGGGCTGACAGCACAGCAAAGATACGTCGAGATTATCTCGAATAACTTGGCTAACGTGAACACGACCGGTTACAAAAAGGTTAGGCCCGAATTCCAGGACTTGCTCTATGAAACACTGAAACCGGCCGGTGGCAATCGCCGCGCAGACGTGGAACCAATGAACGAAGTCCAGATCGGCTCTGGTACCGAATTGGTCGCAACGTCCAAGACGTTCACCCAGGGCGACGTTACGCAAACAAACAACAGTTTAGACATGGCCATTAATGGCGATGGCTTCTTCATGATCCGCAAGGGCGACAATACAATTGGCTACACACGCGACGGTTCATTCAAAGTGGACAAAAACAGCCGAATCGTGAACGCGCAAGGCTTCCAATTGGAGCCGGGAATCACAATCCCAAGCGATGCCGTCTCGGTGAATATTTCACGCGAGGGCGTGGTTTCGGCAGTGATGCAGGACGGCAAAGAAGAGCAGACCTTGGGGCAAATCGAGTTGGCTCGGTTCGTCAATCAGGGCGGGCTGAAATCCGTCGGCGACAACCTTTTCGAGGAAACCGCAGCCTCCGGCAAAGCAATACTCGAACAGCCGGGCACGAACAACACAGGCGAAATCGTTCAAAGCCACTTGGAAAGCTCGAACGTGGACATCGTCCAGGAGATGGTGAACATGATCGTGGCCCAGCGCGCCTACGAAATGAATTCCAAATCGGTGAAGACAGCCGATGACATATTGAGTACAGCAGTAAACTTGAAACGCTAATACTTTGTGGGATAAATGAAATCATCAAAGACACATATTGCAATAGGAGTATTCTCGATTATGCTGATGATTTTTCTCGGGCAAAATGCCTTTGCCAAATCCACATTTTCGTCCGAAAGGCTTGCCAAGGGCCTGCGCGACTTCATCGCAACCCAGGTCCAAGGGGACGTGGAGGTGGAGGTCTCGGCCATCGAAGAGCAAAAATTCGACCAGCCGAACGTAACGGCTCGGTTCAATGCCCCGAGGGAGAGCCTGCGCGGCCGGACGAATATTATCATTGAATTCCTGGCGGGCGAAAGCGTGATCCGCAGGATTCAAGTGGCCGCAAGGATTCGCTTCTATGCCGAAGTGCCAAGCGCAGCCGAACCCATTCGCCGCGGAGAGGAATTGCAAGAAAATTCAGTTGCGACGGAACGAAAAGAAATTACATCGTACAAAGATGGCGAATTGCCGTCGGTGTCCGAACTTGTTGGCCGCCGCGCCGCGCAAAATATTCAAAAAGGTACGGTTATTAATCGCTTGATGATCGAAAAGCAAAAGCTGATCCATCGTGGCGAAAGGATTGCCGTCATTGCCGAGTCCGGTTGCGTCAGGGTGCGCACCTCGGGCGAATCGCTCCAAGACGGCGCCGCCGGCGATAGGGTCCGATTCAAACGCGACGGTTCGCAATCAATATTCTCGGGCAAAGTGGCGGCAGACGGAACAGTCGTCGTAACCGAAGAAGACAAAAAATAACAAATAACATTTTATTCACGGCCCCGATAGAAATGAGATAGAGATGAAAAGAATTTGCGTCATAATAACAATAGGGATATTGTTTATATTAGGCACGGACGCCTCTTATGCGCAATTCAAACAAGACACCAAGCGATCGCTGTTTTCGGATGTGAAAGCATTTGAAATCGGCGATGCGCTCATGGTGCTCATCGTCGAGGATATGCAGGCAGACAACGGCGCCTCGGCGGCTGAATCGCGTTCCACGGAATTGGGCGTCAATGCGAAAGGTGGAACTTCTACCAATTCGACAACAGTTTCGGCGGGTGTCGGCTCGACGAATGATTTCAATGGCAAAGGCGCAAACTCGCGCACAGAGAAAATCCGTACACGGCTCAGCGTCCGCGTTGTGGCAGTTGAGGCGAATGGAAACTTGAAAATCGAAGGCAAAAGAAGCGCGACGATCGATGGCGAAGTGCAAACCATAACACTTCAAGGGATTGTGCGGCCCGTGGATATCAAATCGGACAATACAATTTATTCTTACAGCGTGTTGGATCTTTCGCTCGTGATAAAGGGCGAAGGCAATATCTCGAAAACAAGGGAACCCGGGCTGTTTACCAAATTCTTAAGGCTGCTGTTCTGATGAAAAGAGTGTTCGGACATATTACTCCTCTTTTGGCAGCATTCGCAATGTTGCTTGTGTTCGTTCCATCGGCCTGGGGCGCCCGCATCAAAGACGTCGCAAACGTCCAGGGTGCAAGCTCCGTTCAGATTATTGGCTATGGATTGGTAACAGGCCTACAGAACACGGGCGACAACCAAATGACGACCTTCACTGTCCAGAGCGTTTCGAATATGCTCAAACGCTTCGGTCTGACCGTCCCGACGACGAATCCGCGTATCAGAAACGTGGCCGCCGTGATGGTAACCGCTGCCGTCCCGACATTCTCGAAGTCCGGCCAGAAGGTGGACATCATGGTCTCCTCGATCGGCGATGCATCGAGCCTGCAGGGCGGCGTACTGCTGATGACGCCGGTGTCCACATCGGACGGCTCGATTGTTGGGCTGGCCCAAGGCGCTGTGTCTGTGGGCGGCTACGACGTTTCTTCGCTCGGTTCGCGGGTCGGGAAAAACACAGTTACGAGCGGCAGAGTGCCATCGGGGCTGATTTTGGACAAAAACATTGATGGGCAATTCGTTCAGAACCAGAAAATCATTATCGCACTGCGCGAACCAGACTTCACGGCGGCCTCGAATATCGCTGCCGCGATCAATGCCTCCGGAATCGGAGCCAACAGCGCAGTGGCGAAAGACGCCGGAACAGTGGAGGTAACGCTGCCGACCGGAGCCAACCAAGAATTGCTGAACATACAAAACATCGCACGCATCGAGGCTCTCGAAGTGCAAACAGACCCTGCGGCTCGCGTCGTGATCAACGAAAGGACCGGAACGGTTGTGGTCGGCGGGAATGTCAGGATTCTTCCTTCGGTCATTGCTCACGGCGGCTTGGAAATCACCATCCAGAAGCAAGTAATCGTTACCCAGCCGGCACCGTTCACGATTCGCCCGCCGCGGCCGGTGGAATCGGCGCAGGTGAAGGTGGAGGAGCAACAGTCCCAATCCACGCCGATAAACGTGGTGCAGGCAGGGGCAGGCGGCGCGCCCACTGTCCAAGACATTGCCAACGCGCTGAACCTGCTGAAAGTGTCGCCACGGGACCTGATCGCGATATTCCAAGCGCTGAAGGCCGCCGGCACGCTCCAGGGCGAATTGATTATTCAGTAGCGCCGCGCTTTGCAGCACAAAGAAATTTACGGGCGTGCGTATTTGATTGGAAAAACACAGAATACGTACTTGTACTGAAAAATGTAAAACAGAAATATTTGAAGTGGAAACAGATAAAGTATGGAAACATCATTGCCGATAAAGAATATTGAAAGCTCTTCCCTTACAGATGAAAGGTTAGGCCAGCTTTCGCGGATTTCGGCCAATGCAAAGGGCGCCAGCCTGACAGATGCACAAAAAGCAGAAGCCGAAAAAGCCGCTCGAGGGTTCGAATCGCTCTTTGTAAACATGATGTTGAAGGAAATGAAGCAATCCATGCTTAGCGATACGGAAAACAAGCAAGACGACTTCGGGGCGGACACGCTCCAAAGCTACACCGACATGTTGCTTTCCGACCAAATATCGCGAACCGGAAACGGTATCGGAATTGCCTCGCAGGTGTATCGCACGCTGACCGGCGAATCCCTTACGCCGATTACTCAGGAAAAAATTGCAAGTTCGGTCCAGGCCGCAACGAAGCAAACCGCCACGGTGGCGGCGCAAACCCAGAATGCTGCCAAATCGGCTTCAGGGGCCGTGAAGGAGTATTTCGGTGGGGACTTTATGGACAGAGTGCAGAAACGGCTAAGCAATTACGAAAACACGATCTCGGAGGCCAGTTCGAAGTACGGCGTGCCCGAAAACCTGATTAAAGCAGTGATCACTGCCGAATCGGCGGGCAGGTCCAACGCACAGTCCGGTGCAGGAGCCAAAGGGCTGATGCAACTTATGGACGGCACAGCAAAGGATTTGGGCGTGAAGAATTCGTTCGACCCGGTACAGAATATCATGGGCGGAACGAAGTACATCAAGCAAATGCTCGACAAATTCGATGGAAACCTGAACCTTGCCCTTGCTGCGTACAACGCCGGCCCGGGCAACGTGCAGAAGTACAACGCAGTCCCGCCATTTGCCGAGACCCAAGCCTACGTGAAGAAAGTCCGCCGCTATTTGGACGAATATACAGCGGACGCCTAAGGCCCGGCTAGACGAGGCATGGAAGAGTTGTTATTAAAGGATTAATCAAAAGTAGATGGAGCTACGAATGTTATCGAATTTATTCCAATTCCTGCTGCACGAAAAGCAGCTGCTCAAAGAGCTGATCGAGCTGGCCGAAAGGCAGCAAAAGGCGCTCGTTGAGTACAAAATCGAAGACTTGGAGGAAATCACCAGCTGCCAAGCCGAGCTTTCCGCCAGCCTGCGCGAAGCCGAAGACCGCCGATTGGCAATGCTTGCCGCCGCCCTCAAAGTTTCGCGTACGGAGGCTGCGGCAATGACGATGACAAAGTTAGAACAGTTTTTCGATGCGGACGAGCTGAACGAGCTGCGCCGATTGAAACACGAGTTGCGATCCCTTACCAATTCGCTTCGTAACCTCAACTTAGTGAACCGCGTGCTTACGAACCGCGCACGTAGGAGCGTAGCCGATATACTTTCGATGTTCCGAAACGGATTTAATCACGTTTGCAATGTGAAAGTGTAGGATGCGGCAATGAACTCAAGGGCAAAAGAAATAGCTAAGGAAACACAAAACTCAACTTTCATGGAGGAAGCCGTGAGTACACTTCAGATGAACCGAACACAATTGCTCAAGCAATTGACCGATGAAATCATATTCTCAATCGTGGATCTGGGCGACAAACTGCCGGATAACGAATCGTATTTCCTAAGGAACAAGATACGCACATGCGCGCTGAGCGCCCGAGAGGCAATCGGCAACGCATTGGTTTCGGACCTAAAGAAAATCGACCGCGTCCGCTCGTTGATCAAGGCGGAAACTTCGCTCGGCGAATGCCGCGAATACCTCGACTTGGCCGAGCAACTTCGCTATGCGAAAACGAAAGAAATTGTGGCGAAAATCGACAAAGCCAGCCAGCTGATCGGCTCGCGGGTGATACCGGTTAACCACTGACAAATTCCTCTTGCTCCGGGCCGCCCCGAGGCACCCGGCAACGTGCAGGACGCACTTTCGCGATGAGGGCAAACACAAGGATGTGCAACTAATTTCAGGACAGAGAAGCCGATGGCACTCTCAGCTATGGAAATCGGAAAAAGGGCCTTAATGGTCAACCAATTCGGTATCGACGTAACGAGTAATAATATCTCGAACGTCAACACCGAGGGCTATTCCCGCCGTAGCGTCAGCGTTTCGGAAACCACCCCGCGCTACACCACTTCGGGCTATATCGGTACGGGTTCGATGGTCGAAAAACTTCGCACATACCGCGAAGAATTTTTCGATTCGGAAATCCGCAAAACGCTCGCACAAAAGGCCGGCTTCGCATCCGATGAAAACATACTTGGTAGGGTGGAGGCAGTGCTGGCCGAACCGACCGATTCGGGTATGGGCGAAGTGGTTTCGGAATTCCTGAATGAGTTCGAGACGCTATCGCAAAAGCCTGAGAATATTTCCGAGCGCGACTATGTGATGTCGCTTGCGCAAACCACTGCCGAAAGGTTCAACTCCACTGCACTCTCGCTTGCCGATTCGCGAAACGAAATCAAAAATTCCTTAGAAAGCAATATTAAAACCGCTAACGAAACGATTCAAAAAATCGCCGACCTGAACAAACAGATCGTCGCCACCAAGTCCCAGACCGGGGCAGACACTCAGACGCTTATTGACCAGCGGGAAACAGCCATCGAAGAACTGTCGAAGACGCTTGGCGTCGCCGTTACGCAGGCAGACAACGGCGCGGCGAACGTCTATGTGAATGGTATCAATATCGTTACGAACAATGTTTATTCCACGCTTGCGCTTCAGGAATCTGTCAACTCCGGGACTGCCGAGCGGACTCTGTCGATCGTCAAGAAGGACAATTTCGGGAACGTGATGGGCGAGGTCAATCCCGCTGCCGGAGAATTTGCCAGCCAAATGAAGCATTTCAACGTTACGCTGGACAATGTGGATTCGTCCGGTGGGCTTTCCGTGGCCAAGGAACTCGACGACTACGCCGGCGCCCTTGCCCAGAAAGTGAACTCGGCGCTTCAGGGCGGCTATGGGCTGAACGATTCGACTCCATCGACCCGAGTGCTATTCACGCCCGTGCTGGGCCGCGTAACGGCTTCGTCGATTGGAGTGAACCAAGAATTGCTCGAAGATTCGTCACGTTTGGCAATATCGGACGCGCCGAACGAACCCGGCAACAATAAATTAGCCCTCAAAGTGGCGGATTTGACGAAAGACGAGACTTTCCTGAACGGCATGACGCCCTCGGAGTATTATTCCACATTCCTCGGCCGAGTGGGCGGCATGAGCAAAGAGGCCAAAACTTCGTCGAAAACGACGGGCTTGGTTTCCGACCAGCTCACCAGCCAAAGGGAATCCACAATCGGCGTCAATTTGGACGAAGAGGCCGTCAATCTAATTAAATACCAAAAAGGGTTCGAGGCTTCGTCCAGGATCATCAACACGATGAGCGATATACTTGCGACGATTATTAACCTTGGCGCATAGGTGAATCAATTATGAGAGTATCGACAAATATAAACGTGAATCCGTACCTGCAAAACCTGAACGAAACGCAGGCAAATAAAGAAGAATTGCAAACGAAAATTGCATCCGGCAAGGATATCCAATCGCTTGCCGACGATCCCGGCCGTATGGTGAACGCGAAGCAACTCTCCGCAACGATAAATAAAAACGTCGCATATTTGGACAATATCGAATCGGGCCTGAGCGAATTGCGCATCGTCGGCGAGCAAATCGATGCCATCAGCGATAAATATGCCAAAATACGTTCGCTCGCAGTGGACTCCACCGCAACGGGCAACAGCACGGATTTGTTCTCGCTTGGCGTCTATGTGAAGGGTATTCTGAACGATTTGGTCAATGATGCAAATTCGGACTACAATGGGCATTTCCTTTTCTCGGGAACGAAGACCACAAAATCATCGATTACGCCCGAAAGCCCTGCGACGAACCAATATCCGTTCGAGATAGTTACGGAAGCGCCCACCCAGAGCAATCCATCGGGGATGCGTGTGGTCTTCAAGGGAAACAATGCAGACCGCGCCATAAACAAAGACGGGACGAGCACCGAGGTGATCAACACGAAGGCCGAAGACCTCTTCGGAACAAAAAGTACGGAGATGTTCGAGCCGATAGTCGAATTGTATAATATTATGACGTACAATGCAGACGGCACGAAGCGCCCGGAAAACTCTGCGCTGACCACGTCCGAGACTGCCCGTATCAACGCGGCTCAGGAAAAAATTGCGAATTTCAATGATAGAATAAACAACGTATCGGCCCAGAACGGTGCCCGCATCAATCGGCTCGAATCGCTATCGACGCAAATCAAAAACGAGCAGTTGCGGCTGAAGGACTACCGTTCGGTCAACGAAGACACTAATGTGGCGTCTGCAACGTTGCAATTGGCTAAGGAGCAGAATTTACTTGACTACAGCCTGAAGATCGGTACACAAATCATTGGTAAAAGTATTTTTGATTTTCTGTCGTAGGTTTATTATCTTTACAAAATGAAGGTTAGCACATTAATAGCAATCGTATTGGGCGCCGTAGCAATCTTCGGTGCATTTATTTGGGAGGGTGGCGCATTCGACATGCTCATCCAAGGCCCGGCCATGCTGATTGTGTTCGGCGGGACAATCGCCGCCGGATGGGCCGGTACGTCCAACGAGATGCTAATGCGTATGCCCCGATTGATGAAAGCGGCGTTTTGGCCAGCCCGATTCGATTTGGACCGCTTGATACTTCAAATCGTGGAATTCTCCGCAATTGCCCGCAGAAACGGCGTACTGGCAATCGAGCCTATGCTGAAAAATGTGGAGCACCCATTCCTTAGTAAACTCTTCCAAATCGCGATCGACGGCGCCGACCCGGACACCATACAGCGGGTGGCCCAGACGGAAATTGACTACATCACCGAAAGGCATTCGGCCAATATAAACTTTTTCGTGAAGCTCGGCGGCTTCTCGCCCACGATGGGCATTGTCGGTACGGTTATGGGGCTTATTTCCACTCTGGCAAGTGCCGGAGCCGAACCAAACGTGCTCATTCACCATATCGCCTCGGCGTTTATCGCCACGATGTGGGGCATTTTTATGGCGAATATCGTATGGCTGCCGATTGGCGACAAGCTCCGCACGCTGCACCACGACGAAATGGCGATGCTTCAAGTGATGGTGGACGGCGTCTATTCCGTACAGCTTGGCGAAACTCCTTCCGTAATTCGCGCCAAACTGGTGGGCGCATTCCCGCTGAGCGACCAAGCGGCCATACTCGAAACCCACAAAAGGCTCCAAGCAAAAGTCCTATCCAATCCGCCTGCCGCAGAGGTGCAGGCCCAAGCAAGGTTTTAAACGAGCCTTCCACCGCATACTGAACGAAAACTGATTGCAATAACAATGTTGGGGCGGGTTCCAAACTCGCCCTTTTGATTTGTTGATGTGCTGATGAGTTGATTGTCTGAATTCTGATTCGTGTGATTGGAATGATTAATAATGAATTCAATTCTTCTGTAGGGGCGGGTTCCAAACCCGTCCGACTTTTCAGCAAGATTTGCCACACCTCTCTATATAGTAGTACCAATCTAAATGGTATTTGGTTGGAGTTCCGAAATCATCTGATGGTTTGTAACTCGTCCCTACATTCTTTTTCGGCGCGATTCATTTCAAGGAGTTTGAACTGAAATATTCGAACTTTTTCCGAATTTTTCCGTTTTTACTATAAGTTTGACTATCAAGGAATCAAAATGACTGAAATTATCATTAATGGTATGAAGTTCAAGGCGAATACTGATTTGTTCCACGCCGAAGTAATTGACGGATCGGAAGCTATTGCAATCCGAGGCAACCGCTACAGCGACGAAATAGACGAATTCACAGGCAAGCCACGATCGAATTCGCGAGGCAGCATGGTGGCCCTTTTCGATGAGAATCTGCGCGATTTCTCACTGACCGCCGAGATGAAACTCCTCGCTTGCAATTTGGATGGCTTCTCGGGTGGCGGCTGGTTCGGGCTTGCGTTGCGGGCGCAGGACGAAGATAACTTCGAAGTGGTTTGGTTCATGCCGGCCGGCGGTGGCGAATCAAATACCATTGCATACGTACCCGTGGCGCATGGAGTCGTTCCGTGGTGGACCGAAGCCTACGAAAAACAAGCAAAGGGCAATGCGAAGTTGCCGCGCTCGGATTGGTTCGCGGTGCGCGTGGAGGTGCGGGGGGACTCGTTCTCACTGTTCGTTAACGGGGAATTTGTATTCTCGAAAACAATGACATATTACCTGACAAGTGGCAAGGCAGGGTTTTTCGCCGGAACAGCAACGGACGCGGCATTCCGCAACATACGGATCGAAAAGCTGTAGGGCTTAGTTCCTTATGTTGGCTCCAGCCCCGGCCTGATAATCAGTTGCGCGGGTTCGAGCCGAGGTTGCAATTTGCAATATGCCGGTTTTAATCATATATTTGCACAAAAAACAAACAAAACATACTTAATTATCGGGAAATATTTACTATATTTGAAAGTTATATGAGAACTTGTGTTTTCATTTTTTTATTTTTTAATTGATTAATTCAAGGAAATCCGATGGCTAAGAAAGCAGAAACCAAAGCCGCCGTGCCAGCCAAAAAAGGCACCGGGAAATTCGACGAAGTAGCCGGTAAATACTGCGTTCGGGACATAAAACTCGCCGACGAAGGGAAATTGCTCATCGACTGGGCAGAATCGCGCATGCCGGTTCTCATGGCGCTCAAGAAAAAATATTCACGTACGAAACCCTTCAAAGGTTACAAAATTGCCGGTTGCCTCCACGTAACCAAAGAAACAGCAGTCCTGATCCGCACTTTCCAAGCTGCCGGCGCAGAGATCTCGTGGTCCGGTTGCAACCCTCTCTCCACGAACGACGCGGTTGCAGCAGCGCTCGCAGCGGACGGCATTTCGATCTATGCTTGGTACGATAACGGCCCGGATTTCTACTGGTGCATCGACCGCACGATCGACGCCCCGCCGCACCTTACGTTGGACGATGGTTGCGACCTTATCAATACAGTTCACGAACACTACGAAGACATGGCCAAAAACTTCGTTCTCGGCGGCACAGAGGAAACCACAACCGGCGTCCATAGGCTTCGCGCCCGCGCCGCTGCCGGCAAACTCTACTACCCCGTTTACGCAGTGAACGACGCCGAAACCAAATGGGACTTCGACAACGTCTATGGCACAGGCCAATCCACACTCGACGGAATTATTCGCGCCACTTCAGTGCTTCTCGCTGGCAAAAACTTCGTCGTCGCCGGCCACGGCCACTGCGGTTCCGGCGTTGCCAAACGCGCTAAAGGCATGGGCGCAAACACGATCGTAACCGAAATCAAACCGACGGCCGCCCTCAAGGGAGTGCTCGAAGGCCACGAAGTTATGAAAATGGACGATGCCGCCAAGGTTGGCGATATCTTCGTTACAGCGACCGGCGTCAAAGATATTATCCGCAAGAATCATTACCTTTCGATGCGCGATGGCACCATCATCTGCAACACAGGGCACTACGACGCCGAAATCAACATTCCCGAACTCGAAGCCGTCTCGAAATCGAAACGCACAATCCGCCCGAATTGCGAAGAATACACACTCAAAAACGGCAAGAAAATCTTCCTCCTCGCCCAAGGCCGCTTGATCAATTTGGCAGCAGCCGAAGGCCATCCCTCGGAGGTTATGGATATGTCGTTTGCTAACCAATTTATGTCGCACCTCCGATTGGTCGAAGCCCACAAAAAAGGCAAAACACTTCCCAAGGAAGTACTCGACCTGCCCGAAGAGCAAGATCAAGAGATCGCCAGAACCAAATTGGAAGCACTCGGAATGTTCATCGACGAACTGACACCCGACCAAAAAGCATATATCGACGACTACAACGCCGGAACCTAAGCTTTAATGTTCAAAATATTGCCGCCGTGTTTGCTTGTAAATACGGCGGCTTTTTATTAGATGAAAAAACTCGAAATAATAGTAATCCTAATTGTTTGGACTTTCTGCGGGCGAATCGCTTCTGCGCAGGACGAACTGCCGGAAAACGGTAGAGGTACTCAATTGGAAAAAATGGCGAGGCATTTCTTCGAGAATTCCGACCTTACCAAAATGAACTACTTCATCTCTGCCGATGGCGGGCTGATGGCCCCTTCGCTCGGCCGAGTTGGGTCTTCGGACGGGTTCGCCAAAGCCCTTTCCACGAAATTCGAGTATGGCTTCGTTCGGCTGACTCCACTCGACGAGACAAAAGAATCCTCCTATTTCGCCAGCGAGAACTTATTCCTCGATTTGGTCTCTTCGTTCATGATGCCCCGCTCCGTGCGCCAGAAAGGAATCACGAACGATTCGTGGCGATTCGGCGTTGGGTACCGCAACGGCTACACATACAATGCAGCACTCGACGGGAAGCTGACGCTTTACCACGGCGCCACAATGAATTGGACGCATTTCGATACTGATATCTACATGGCAGTGCCCGCGGACACGAACGACCTCAAAAGCTTCGACGAAATGCTCCGATTCGGCTCTTCGTTCGAGCTGGGCGCCACGTACCGATTGAATAGGTCGATAAACTTTACGCTGGAATACTCCCACGAACTGGTTTATCCCAGGTTCGAAATGGGCCGCTGGCTCTCGACCTCCGCCACGGAATTGCTAATCCAGCGGGGAATCGACTTCTTTGCATACGATTTCGTCCAAAACTATCCCCAAACCGGCCCGCTGATGGTTACCGCAGCCAAGGGCTTGGTCTCTGCCATCCTGGCCACCGGCCGCCGCGACGAATCCTGCTTTCCATTCGGCGGAGCGCGACCCATGGCCTTTTCCGGCTTCCGGCTGAAGGCCGCATGGTGGTTCTAATGGCTGTTCGGTATGCGAAATCAAATTTTAAAATCAACATCCTGCTACAATATAACAACCGCTATGCGGTATAAAAAACTCCGATATTTCTGGCCGGCTGCAAATGCACGGTGTGTCGTGCCCTACAACATTCATTTATATGATAGCCCCCAACAAAAACAATACATACGATACCTCTCACTCCAACCACTACACAATAGGACCAAAGGATGAGCGCGGCCGAAATGGCAGTAGGGGTTCAAAATTTTGAACCCCTACAACTGAGCCATTAACCTTCGGAAGGTTCAAGACCATTCTATCTAATGGCTATACCCACACAAAACGTTATAGGCCCTAAATATAACATTCGCTACGCAGTATAATAGATTGATATGTTGAAGATATGATGTGATGTAGGGGCGAGTTCCAAACCCGCCCGAGGATATTATTTATATAGTACATAACTTGGCTATTAATTGTGCCCGAACAAGCGAATCAGCGGACGGCCAGAAGTTTATGGTAATACTCGGCCTTGGCGTGGATGGCGCTGGCGTAATTGGCATCGTTGCCGGCGAAAATAATGTCGCGCGATACGTTGATAATCGCCGGTGCTTTGCCATTCGCTGCGATTGTGGCCTCGGCGTCGCCGCCTTGAGTGCCCACTCCGGGGATCAGTAGCGCGTTCATCGGCGCGGCCGCGCGAATCAGTTTCAGGTCGTCAGGATGGGTGGCTCCGACCACGAACCCAACCGTATCGTCTTCGGCCCAAGAGCGCGACTTCTCGATGACGTGCATGAAAAGCGGCTTGCCCCCAAATTCGAGCCGTTGGAAATCTTTCGAGCCGACGTTAGACGTGAGAGCGAGCACAAAAACCATTTTCGAAGGGAACTTCAGGAATGGCTCGACGGAGTCCACGCCCATGTATGGGCTGACCGTAACGGAGTCGGCGCCGAAATGTTCAAATGCCGAGACTGCATAGGCTTCGGACGTGTTGCCGATGTCCCCGCGTTTCGCATCGGCCACGATAAAAATGCCTTCGGGAATTTCTTTGATTGTCTCTTCGAGCATTCGCATTCCCGAGACGCCATATTGCTCGTAGAATGCGAAATTGATTTTGTAAGCAGCGGCAAATTCGGCAGTCGCATCGATAACGTTGCGGTTGAATTCGACAATGCGGTTGGGGTCTCCTTTGAGCTTGCCGGGCAGTTTCGCGGCTGTGGTGTCCAACCCGACGCATAGCCTCGAGCCGGACTTATTGATTGAATTTATCAGTTTTTCGTATGATTTCATATAAATATAAATAGATTACTTAGACAATCCTGAAATTTTTTGGTTGTATGACTTCGCGAGCAGGTTCGATTCCTTTGGCGGGTCGATGTCGGCCTTTTTTATTAGTTCGATGGCGCGGTCCACCCTGTCTTGGGGCATTGGGTGCGTCGATAGCAAGGCATCGAAGGCCCCACCCGAAGCGGCGACGCGAGTCTTAATTTTGTCGAAGAAACGAAGTATCGCGCCCGGGTACCACTTCGTGGAGCGCAGGTATTTGAATGCGAATTCGTCGGCTTCGTATTCGTTTTCGCGGCTGTTGGCCAGCGAAGACAGACCGGTGAAAGTGGTTGTGATGGCCTCGGTGGTCTTGTTCTTATTCTTTTCTTTGTAGAGGTTGACGAGCGATTCCATCCCCTTTTGCGAAGTCATTCGCTGGGTGGCGTGGCGGCATTCGGCGTGGGCAATTTCGTGGGCCAATACGGCAGCGAGCGTCGCTTCGTCCGTCAGGAAATCGAGCAATCCTGTGTAAACGTAGATGTATCCGCCCGGGCAGCAGAAAGCGTTGATGGTCGATGGACTTTCAATTAGTTCCACATGGTATTTGAAAACGCCTCTGTATTTGATGTCCGGCGATTTAATAATCTCATCGACGATTGATTGCACATAGCTGCGAAGCCCTTCATTTTTTGATTTCGGATAGTTCTTCGCGTCGGCGTTGATTTGCTTCACAAGCCCTTCGCCGAGTTTCAGGTCGTCCGAGGTGGAATACATATTGTATCCGCCGGCGCCACCGGAGCAACCGGCCATTGCGAGCGCAAGCGCGGCCAGTGCAATTATTATGCTCGATCTGGTTTTCATAGGATTATTCCTGTTTAGTACTTATTTCGTAAGCAATTTCTTGAAATTGGTGTATTCCGTAGAGCGCAAATTGGCTTCGGTCGGTGCCGATAGTTTTGCTTCGGCGATCAAAGCCTTGACTGCGTCGATTCTGTCCTGCGAAAGTGGGTGCGTGGAAAGCATCGTGGCGAGGAACGAACTTTCTTCGTTGCCTTTGACCTTGTCGAAGAAATAAGTCATTGCGCCCGGGTACCAATTCGTGGAGCGGAGGTATTTGAATGAATAAGCATCGGCTTCGTATTCGTCGTCCCGCGAATTCTTGAGCAGGGCAAGGTTCGAGAACAGGTTGGCAGCTATTGTTTCCAGTTCGCCCGGGCTTGACCCCAAAAGCAGCTGAAGCAAGTATTGCATTCCGTATTGTTTCGTCATGCGCTTCGTGGCGTGGCGGCATTCGGCGTGGGCTATTTCGTGGCCAATTACCGACGCGAGAGAGGCTTCGTTGTCCAGGAATTTCAGGAGACCTGTGTACACATAGACGTATCCGCCGGGGATGGCGAATGCGTTCACTACGGTATCGTTTTTAATTATTTTTACTTTATATGAGAATATTGTGGCATACTTAATCTCGGGCGATAGTTTGATTGCGTCTGCGATTGCCTGCACGTATGCCGTGGCCGTTGTATTGCTGTAGATCGGATACTCGGCTGTATTCTTGACGATTTCGGCATCGAGTTCGTCGCCCATCTTGCGGTCGTCGGACGTAGAATAAAGATTCAATCCGAGCGGATCGGCCGAATCCCCACAGGACTGGACTGCGGCAATCAAAGCGAGGGCTATTATTATTTGTGCGAATAGGTGCTGAAAGTGTTTCATATTTATTTAAAATTTGTTGAACATAGTGCAATATACAATTATGCAATATTAGAAATAATTCTTTACAAACCAAGCATTGATAAAGAATAATATAGCGGGAAATTATTGTTTGAATCGCCGAGAAGATTTGGCAACTCATTATTGGCGGCAGCCGTGCGATTGCGCTTCGTCGCGAGGCCATGAGTAAGTACTTGTTGCGTATAAACCAGACGTGCCACACTTCGGAAGTGCGGCACGCCTGTAAATCATTTTATCTTAGTCTGTTTTTATCTTTCCAGCTTGGAACTCTAAACTTTTTACTTGTAACTTGTTCCTTGCTCCTTTGCACTTTTTTACTCTTTTTCTTCCTTGTTCATCTTGGCGCGGCGGTCGCTGTTTAATTCCATCTTCCGCAGCCGGATGTTTTTCGGAGTGATTTCGATAACTTCGTCCTCTGCGATGAACTCGATGGTTTGGTCGAGCGAGAGCAGTCGGGCCGGCCGGAGCACGATTGTCGCGTCCGAGTTCGAAGCGCGCATATTGGTCAGTTTCTTTTCTTTGGTGATATTGACTGTCAGGTCGCCTGTGCGGTTGCGTTCGCCGATGATCATTCCCTCATAGACATCAGTTCCCGGTTCGATGAACAAATCGCCGCGGTCCACCATTCCGAACGAGGCATAGCCGGTTGCGCGGCCCGGGCGGTCGGCCACGAGTGCGCCCTTGCTGCGATGCGGAATTGTTCCTGCCCATTCTTCCCAGCCTTCGAAAAGTGTGTTCATCACGCCGCCGCCTTTCGTGTCGGTCAGGAATTGGCTGCGGAAGCCGATCAGACCGCGCGATGGGATGATGAATTCCATATTTGCACGGCCGGAACCTTTGTTCATAAGCATTTCCATGCGGCCCTTGCGGCTGGAGAGTTTCTCTGTAACGATGCCGATGTATTCTTCGGGCACGTCCAAGAAGACACGCTCGACCGGTTCGAATGTGGCACCATTAATCTCTTTTGTAATAACTCTGGGCTTCGAGACCAAGAATTCGTAGCCCTCGCGGCGCATTGTCTCGATCAGGATGGCCATTTGCAATTCGCCACGGCCGCAAACCTCGAATGCGTCGGTTCTGTCCAAGTATTTAAGGTTGATAGCAACGTTTCTCAGTCTTTCCTTTTCGAGCCGCTCGCGCAGGTGGCGCGTCGTAAGGAATTTTCCGTCGCGGCCTGCAAATGGCCCGTCGTTGACGTAGAAAATCATCGAAATCGTTGGTTCGTCCACTTTGATTCGCGGCAAGGGCATCGGTTCGGCTTCGCTTGTGATAGTATCGCCGATGGTAATGTTTTGCACGCCGGCGACGGCAATGATATCGCCCGCTTCCAGCCTATCGACCTGTTTCTTTTTCAATCCATCGAATGTGTAGATGGCAGAGAACTTTACGCCCGGCACTGTGGCAGTTTCGCTGCAAAGTGCGTAGGAGCAATTCGATTCGATTGTGCCGTTGTTCAATCGGCCGATGGCGATCTGGCCAACGTATGAATCGTAGTCCAAGTTGGTTACCAAGAATTGGGTTACGTCGTGTTCGGCGATTTCCGGGCCGGGAATTTCATTCAAAATGGTATCGAAGAGAGGTTTCAAGTTTTCGTTCGAATCCTCGAGCACGAGGTGTGCAACGCCTTTCTTGGCGTTTGTATAAAGGATTTTGAACTCAATTTGTTCGTCGTTTGCGTCCAAATCGATGAACAGGTCATAAATCTCGTTGATAACCTCGTCGATTCGCGCATCTTTTCTATCGATTTTATTGATAACGACAATAATAGGCAAGGACTTGGCAAGAGCTTTTTTGACGACGAAACGAGTCTGCGGCAGCGGCCCTTCGCTCGAATCGACGAGCAAGATTGCTCCATCGACCATGTTCAGGCTGCGCTCCACCTCGCCACCGAAATCGGCGTGGCCGGGCGTATCGACGATGTTGATCTTGTAGCCTTGGTACGAAATGGCCGTATTCTTCGCCATGATCGTAATACCGCGCTCGCGCTCCAAATCCATTGAATCCATCACGCGCTCCTCCACCTTCTGGTGTTCGGTGAATGTACCGCTTTGGGCGAGCATTGCGTCCACAAGTGTTGTCTTGCCGTGGTCAACGTGAGCAATAATTGCTATATTTCTTATTTTGTCGTTTCTCATTTCGTTAGAGTTTCTACTTTTTGTATAAAAATAACCTGCAAAAATACAAAAAAATCGGCTAACTAAAAAATCAGCCGAGTTTCAAAAATGATATAAATTCCATAAAAATGGCTCGATTGCTCTACCATGGCAATTTCCCAAGATCGACGTTCCCCCCGCTCAAGATGATTCCGATACGTTGGTTGCGGAAAATCTGCGGATTGTCCAGCACGACGGCGAGCGCAGTGGCGGACGAAGGCTCGATTACGATTTTCATTCGCTCCCAAACCAAACGCATTGCCCGAGCGATCGACTCATCGCTGACGCGCACAATCGAGTATATATTTTTCCGAATGATTTCAAACGTCAATTCGCCAAGCGATGTCAGCAGCCCATCTGCAATTGTTTTCGGATTGATCGAAGGCTCAATGCGCCCGCTCGCAAGGGACCGATAGGCATCGTCTGCGCCTTCGGGTTCGGCGCCCACCACGCGAGTGCGGGCCGAGAGAGCCGAGGCAGTTATCAGCGTGCCGCTCATCAATCCGCCGCCGCCCACCGGAGCCAGCAGGTAGTCCAGGGTTTTCGATTCTTTGAACAGCTCGAGCGCCGCTGTGCCCTGCCCGCAGATAACCCTTGGGTCGTTGTACGGATGCACGAAAACAGCTCCTGTCTCCTCGACCACTCGGGCGAGAGCTTCCTCGCGGGCCTCGAGCGTCGGGCGGCAGAAAACGATTCGCGCGCCGTATTCGGCAACGGCATTTTTCTTGACGTCCGGCGAATTGTCCGGCATGACGATCGTTGCACCAATGCAGCGCATACGCGCGGCCAGGGCAAGCGCTTGAGCATGGTTCCCTGACGAATGGGTCGCCACTCCGCGCTCGGCTTCCTCGTCGGAGAGCGAAAAGACTGCATTGCAGGCGCCGCGAAACTTAAACGCGCCAACTTTCTGCAAGTTCTCGCATTTGAAAAATATCTCTGCTTGTGTGATTCGATTGATCGATTGACTCGTGAGCACGGGAGTGCGGTGCACGAAAGGACGGATCCTGTCCGCTGCACGCATTATGTCGCTTATCTTTGGAATTTCCATTTCTTTTATTTCTTCTTTATGCTATTGATAATTCTAAATCTATATAATCATTTATTTGTGGATTTACTGTCAGCTTAAAACAGCAGACTCACAATTTTTACTTTTTCAATTCAAACCTGTCGATTTCTTCGCCTTCGGGCGTGCGGGCTGTGAGCACGAATCGGCCGCCATCGATTTCGACGATGCAGTAGTGGTGCGCCTTGACGGATTTCAGGACGTAATCGGCGCGGCCGGGTTCGTAGAGCGGGGCGCCACCGCCGGCCGTAACGACGTGGTGGACACCGTTGACCAGATTGTGCTGGTAAATATGAGTATGCCCATTGAAAACAACGTCCACGCCGTATTTCTCGAGCAATTCGGTGGCTATGCGCTTCATTTTTTTAATCTCGCCATGGCCGCCGGCGCAATACGCATGCGAGTGGAAGGCGACAATTTTCCATTTCTTCAAGGTGGTTGCGAGGTCGTTTTCGATGAATTTGTACTGCGCACTCTTTTTCGAAAGTTTGCCTTCGGAATTGATAATCAGGAAATGCGCATCGCCGCAATCGAACGAGTAGTACAAATTGTCTTCGGAAAGGCATTTGGGGGCTTGTGTATAAACATTTACTAATTTGGTTTGGTATTCGTGATTGCCGACGGCATTGAAAAATGGGACGTGGGCAATCAGTTCGGATTCCTTTTCTTGGAAGAAATCGTCTCGCCAAGAGTTGTAAGTGCCGCTGTAGCAGAGGTCTCCGGTAACGACAGAGAACATGGGCCGCTCCTTTAGCACTGCCGCCGCCACTTTGTTGTGGTTCGGGCCGCTCGAGCGGAAATCTCCAAATACGGCGAACCTGATCGGGCCGGACTCGGGCAGCGTGCGGAAATCGGCTTCAGCGCTGCGACTTTCGCCATGCACTGCATAGTAGAAATATTTCGTGTTTGGCTTCAACCCTTGCAGTTCGACCTTGCAAATGAAGGTTTCCTTCAATTTCGAGCCTGCATCCTCTTTGGTAAAAGCGAATGCTGTATCGGCCGGGGCATTCTCCGCGCGATAGACCACGAATGGCGGCGCTTTGGAATCGGTTTCGAACACCACGCAAACAGAGTTCGGAGTGGCAGCCTGGAGGTAGGGGCGCAGAAGTATTTTCGCGCTGAGCTGTGCGCTTGGCCATAGGGACAGAGCTATTAATCCGAGCACGCAGCGGCTAAACCAATTTTTCATTCGAACTCCCAAATGAATTGACCAATTCCTATATGCAAAATTAAGTAATTATCGCGATATGGCATACACGAAAGGCACCAAGTTTTTGAGTAGCTTGGTCTTTCTGGCATATTTTATGCTTTACGTTATTGGTTAGGTGGGCGTCGGCGGCCGGATTCCTTGTAAACCAATGGGAATCGCGGCACAAGCGGGCGAGTGTACAATTTTGGAAAATTTCGTTCTGGATAAAAATGAATAAAACTGACATATCGGTTTGCATAATAGCCAAAAATGAATCGGAAATGATACGAGACTGCCTGGCGTCCGTTGCTCCGATCGCCGAGGAAATCATTGTGGTCGATACCGGTTCCACCGACAATACGAAAGATATTGCATATTCCTTCGGGGCCAAAGTAATCGATTGCCCGTGGGAAAATGATTTTTCGAAGGCTCGGAACCGCGCCCTCGACGCCGCCCGTTGCAAATACATACTTAGCATCGATGCAGACGAACGGCTCCTAAATCCCTTCGAATTGCAAAATACGCTCGAAAAGGCATCGCACGAAGTGGGCGGATGGCTGCTCAAAGTAACTTCCGAAGCCAAACGCGGCGATGGCGGCACCGATGTTTACGTGGCGAACCTGCTGCGCGTTTTCCTGAACCGGCCGGAAATCCGTTTCTCGGGCATCATTCACGAACAAATTTTGGAACCGATCCTCTCGCTCGGGCTGAAGATTGACATTACTCGCGTTGAACTCAAACACCTCGGATACGCGCTCGAACCGAATATGATGAAAATGAAGCAGCTTCGGAATCTGGAACTGCTGGACATACAATTGGGCTACCACCCCCAAGACGGCCACGCGCTCTACCAGCGGGCCAAAACTCGGCTGGCGCTGGGCGAACTCGACGAAGCGGAAAACGACATGTCGGACGCTATTAAATATATCAGGCCAAACAGTGCCCTCCGGCCGCAAGCGCTGAATTTCGGAGCTGTGATCGCATACCAGCGGGGCGAATACATGACGGCCGTCTGGCGTGCCATCGAATCCCTCAAAATCATAGCCAAGCAAGCATTTGCAAATTTCATCTTGGGCGAAAGCTATACGGAACTGAATAAATTCTCCGATGCGCTCTCGGCCTATCTGGCCGCCGAATCCGCAAGGCAAATTGAAAACAAAATCGCCCACATCGTCGGCGAATACTATATCGCACCCGAGCAACTCCATTTCCGAATCGGCCGGGCAATGCTCGCTCTGGGCCGTGCAAACGAAGCCAAGGCACGGTTCGAGGCCGGCAATTCGGCCAACCCGACCGACGTCGGCTGCATTGTCGGACTGGCAAATATTGACTTCCGGAACAAACAGTACAACGCCGCGCTGAACAAACTCAATATCGCGCGGAAGCTCGCGCCCGACCGCGAAGACATACGCGGATTCATTCGCCAGGTCGAAACGCAAATGGGCAGTGGCCAACCGGCAGCGGACAAAACATCCGCACAGACGCCAAAAGTGCAACCAATCCAATCGGTAAGCGCGAAGCCATTACTGACGCTGAGCATGATCGTCAAAAACGAAGAAGCACACCTGCCCGGATGCCTCGAAAGCGTGCGCGGCTCGGTCGATGAAATCATCGTTGTCGATACAGGCTCGACGGATTCGACGGCTGAAATCGCGGCTGCTTACGGCGCAAAGGTCGTGAAATTCGATTGGATCAACGACTTCGCCGCCGCCCGAAACGAAGCGCTGAAATTCTCGACAGGCGAATGGATACTCTACCTGGACGCAGACGAACGGCTGAACATTTACCCGAATCAGGACAAGTTCCGCAAGATGCTCACCGAAGTGCCCGACGACATAGGCGCGCTGATTTGCACCATCGAAAGTGAACATTTGCAATTAGACGGCTCCGTGGAGCACCATCGCGGCGGCTACCCGCGCATTTTCCGCAACTACGGCTACCCGCGAATCGCCTTCCAGGGCCGAGTGCACGAACAGATTACTCCGTCGATCCTCTCGATCGGGAAATCGATAATCCTTTCGGACATTACGATCGAGCATTTGGGATACAACGTTTCGCGCGAAGTGATGGAGCAAAAAATCAAGCGGAACTACGACATGCTGATCAAGCACGTTTCCGACGAGCCACTGAACGCTTACGCATGGTACCAGCTCGGCCAAACGCTTTCGCACATGGCGCTGTTTGGCGAGGCCGAAAAGGCAATCCGCTTCGCAATCGAACTCGGCAAACTCTCCGACTCGGTTTTCGCGAGCGCCGCCGCCACGCTGTCGCAATTGGTCGGCAACAAACGCAATTTCGATGAATCGCTGCTCTGGTCCGAGAAATCGCTCGAAAAAGCGCCCAAACAGGTCTATGCAATGAACCTCAAGGCATATTCGCTTCTGTACCTGGGCCGCTTCGAGGAGGCCGAGGAAGCCTTTATGGAAACGCTGCGCCGCATCCGAGCCAAGAAAGGCGTCCCGCAATCAGGCTTCGACATCGACATCCCCGACTCGGTCGTGCTCGACGGGCTGCGCAAGGCAAAGGAAAAGAATAATAAATAATCAAATGAAACGACACAGTTTCTCAAGTAGCAAGTAGGTGGCGACTGCCACTTTATTTTTAAAGGGCAGCGCAATGATGAAAGGAAAGATGAACATGAATTCATTTTTCCTTATATTAGAAAGTATCAAGGAACAAGTTGCAAGTCCCAAGTAAAAACTTGTCTTGTCCTGAAATAGGTTGACTAACTTACGTAAACAATCTCGGATTAGCA
>CAZSWR010000061.1:0-23376 GCA_964610885.1 uncultured Hyphomicrobiales bacterium
TGCTTTTTTAGCATCTTTTTTGTCTTTTTTGGCGTCTTTTTTGGCGTCTTTTTTGGCGTCTTTTTTGTCTGCTTTTTTCTCGTCTTTTACTTCTTTTTTGTCAGCTTTTTTGGCGTCTTTTTTAGCATCTTTTGCATCTTTTTTGGCGTCTTTTGCTTCGTCTTTTTTAGCAGCTTTTTTGGATTTTTTGGATTTCTTTTCTTTTTTCTCTTTTTTGTCTGCTTTTTTCTCGTCTTTTTTGGCGTCTTTTTTGGCGTCTTTTACTTCTTTTTTGTCTGCTTTTTTAGCATCTTTTTTCTGCTCTGTTTTGGGAGCGTCTTTTTTGGCGGGGGCTGTTTGTGCGAATACTGTTGTTGCGAATACTGAGAACGCAACGAAGAGAGCTACGATCATACGTGTTTTCATGATACATCCTTTAAGATAGATTATAAAAAAACAAATTACATTTAAAACACGATTCAAAATTACGAAACAAATATGAAATTAAGATGAAAGTAAAAAAAAATTCAATTGTAGTTTTCCACATAATATTGGTGCGTCTTTGCTGTGTGGCTTTATAGTGGCGCGGCAGCAAAGTTTTCCACATTAAGTTGTGGAAAACGTAATCGGAAATTTCATTATTTTACATTTTTGTTTGAAGAATATTTTGAAGACTGATGATATATAAGATTAAACTTCCGAATTTCGAAGGGCCGTTCGACCTGCTGCTGTACTTCATCCGCAGGGACGAGCTTAATGTCTATGATATTCCAATCGCTCGCATCACGGAAGAATTCCTCAAGTATATCCGTTTGATGAAAATATTCGACCTCGAGCTGGCAGGCGAGTTTCTGTCCATGGCGGCCAACCTTATATATATAAAAACGCAAATGTTGCTGCCTAAGGAAAAATCCGAAGACGGCGCCGAACCGGAGGACCCGCGGGCGCAATTGGTGCAGAGGCTCGTCGAATACAAACAGTTCAAAGAGGCCTCGGCAGACCTGGCCGAATACAGCGAAGAGCAGCGCTACTCTTACTATCGCGAACTCTTCACGACCGAGCAAAAAATCGTGGCCGAACAGCAACCGACCGGATTCCGTAACGCCACTGTCTTCGACCTTTTCGCAGCGTTCCAAGCGTGTTTGGACAGACTCAAGAAAAACAATGTCCACCACGAAGTGCGTATCGCACCGGTTACCGTCGAGGAAAAAAGGGAATACATCTTGAGCCAGATCCGCGCCAAGAAACGACTGAAATTCTTCGATATCATTCAATACGATAACCGAAATATTATAGTAGTAACTTTCCTGGCCATTCTCGATTTGGTAAAGTTTAAATACATAGCCATCCGCCAGGAAGAGCTGTTCGAGGATATATACATCTTCGAGGCGAGCGAAGTTAAAAATGAATTATTGGAAGTAAATAATAATTAGATATATGGAATCAAAAGGATTTATACCGGCATTCATGCAATTGCGCCGCGAGGAACAAAAAGCCGCCGTCGAGGCACTGATTTTCTCGTCCGAGGAAGCAGTTACGAACCAGCAACTGTTCGCAATACTGATCAATTCGGAGATATTCAACTCGCAGGCGAGCGCGAAAGATTCGTCGCAACCTTCGCTGGCCGAGGAAGCCAGCCGCCAGTTCGAGATCCCAACCGATTATTTCGACACATTAATAAATGATATTAATGGCGAACTAATCGCAACGGGCAGGCCATTCCAAATCCTTCGGATCGCCGGCGGTTGGCAATACTCCACCCGCCCCGAATACGGCCGACTTCTCGTCTCGCTGCACAAATCAAAAGCCAAGAAGCGACTCTCGCAGGCCGCGCTCGAAACGCTCGCCATCGTGGCATATCGCCAACCCATCACCAAACCCGAAGTGGAACAGATCCGTGGCGTTAATTCCGGCGAAGTGGTCAATTCGCTGCTCGAGAAAGGGCTGCTCGAAATAAATGGCCGCCGCGACACGCTTGGCAAACCGCTCACCTACGGCACCACGCCCGAATTCCTCCGCATGTTCGGAATGTTTGGCCTCGAAGACCTTCCGAAACTCAAATCCATGGCCGAATTGGACGAATTAATGCCATCGGACGAAGTAATCGAAATCACTGTGGACACCGAACAAATGGACGATTCGGAAATCGAGACAGCCGAAGAATTGCTCAAGAAAGAAGAAGCGCTCTTGGAAAAAATGGAGCAGGAGAATTAAGCCTGTCGAAGTGTGGTTACTGAGCCTGTCGAAGTGTGGTTACTGAGCCCGTCGAAGTGTGGTCACAATTCTCTTTAAACAGACATTAGGCTCTATTACGTTTTGTGTAGGTTGTTGATTGCTATATCTCCTTTAGTGTTTCTTTGAATATCGTGTAGCGATTAAATTATGGTAGGTTTCGAAGCTTTTATCTTTTAGTTATCCCGTAGGGATTAAATTATTCCATTTACAACTTAGATTCGTGTGCCTTTGTCATTCCCATAATTATACTGAAATCTCCTTTGGATTCACCTGGTTACTTATTTTACAACGTATTTAAAGAAGCAGCTCATCACAGATTGATCACTACTATATCCTGCATACATCAAAAAAACTGAAAATTCAACCTCTACGAGGTTGTACATTCAAAAATAACAACATATTCTACCACAATTTAACCGCTACGCGGTATTGTGAATTCAGGTTTATTCTGGCAAGCTCATATTGATATTTGGGACAGTACCCACCATAAAACCTAACACAACAACCATATAATTTTATTCTATATAGATTAATAAGGTTATTTTCATAGTTTGGATTCTCGGGGCTATGAAGGTTTTGGTGTTGATAAGGTTCTATGTGCCATCCTGAAAATATCGAGTTCGAAAAATACCGCGTAGCGGTTGGTGATAACTACGTGAAATACTAAACAGGTAATGAGTATTGAGATTCGATTTTGTTACTTGCGAAGATAATAAATTTTAAGGTGTTGAGTTTAATACCCAAACCAAAAATTATAGAGCAAACATTATTGAACCTTACTTCTTATTCTTCTTGTAATTCTTGCGGTATTGGGCTACGTTGCGCGAGTGTTCGTTTCCGCTGGCTGCGAAGTTGTGCCGGCCGCTGCCGTCGCCGACCGCCACGAAATAGTAGTAGTTATGCTTTTCGGGCGATAGGGCTGCCGCGATAGAGCTAAGGCTTGGCGAGTTGATCGGGCCGGGCGGGAGGCCTTCGTATTTATATGTGTTGTAAGGACTATCGAATTCCAAATCCTTGTTGAAGAGTCGTTTCTTTTCGCCGATTGCGTATTGCACTGTCGGGTCTGCGCAGAGCTTCATTCCGGCGCCCAAACGGTTCACGTACACTCCGCTGACGCGCGGGCGTTCGTTCTCGAGGGGCGATTCGCTTTCGACGATCGAAGCAAGCGTCAGTATTTGGTGTTTGGTGAGCTTCTGCTGAGCGAATTTCCCGCGAAATCGTTCGTTCCAGAGTTTTAGTTGCAGCGCGAGCATTTTCGAGATAATTTCCTCGGCGGACTGTTTCCAAAAGAATTCATAGGTGTCGGGCATCAGGTAGCCCTCGGCGGTCGGTGCATCGATTTTGAAAGCACGAAGCAGCGAATCGTTTGCGGCCTCGCGCATGAACTCCGAGGCGGGCGTGCCGAGTTTCTTTTCAGTTATTTCGGCAAACTCTTTGAGCGAAATGCCTTCGGGATACGTAACCTTGATCGTCAGCAATTGGTTGCCTGTAAAAAGCGATTTAAGCAGTTGCAGGTTCGTGTTTTCTGGCATCAGCCTGTAGCATCCGGCAAAAATCCTGCGGCCGGAAGTCTTCGCGTAGAATCGCATAATATTCGTGAAAACGAACGAAGGCTTGAACAGGCCCTGCTGGTTCAATGCTTTCATCGAGGCGTCTATATCGGCATTCTTCGGGATGGTAACGAATGTTTCCTTGTCGATCGGCAGTTCGCTCGAAAGCAAAGAATCAATGTACAGAGCACTGCCACCAATCAGCAATGCAAGCGAACCAAACACAAGCGAAACGATTATTATAATCTTTTTTGTCTTTTTCCTGATCTTAAAGAGTCGAAAATTCATAATATCCAAGATTTATTCCGAAGATAGGATTGCTTGCAACTGTTTCTATGGCTTGCCTTTCCTGGCGATTACAATTATCGAAAGGCCGAAAGGCAACCTTGTGAACTTCATTAGTTTGCTTTCGAACATAAATATTTTCGTCAGCAGTGAATTCATCCATTGGGGAAGTATTTCCACAGGGGAATAGTCTTTGTCCGGCACTACTTCCTTCTTTGTGACTCTATCAATGATTCTTTTCAGAACCGACGGGGCAAAAAGCAAGGAATTAAAATATGAAGAGTATTCGATGCTGAATCCGGCCCTTCGCGCGACGTCGATTATTTTGCGGCGGGAATACCTGCGGTAGTGCATGTGTATGACGTCGTGGAAGCTCCACAGCCATTGGTACGCCGGGACGGTGATGAAAGCCACACCGCCCTCGGGCAGTATTTCGAAAGCATTGCGCAGCACGCCTTCGTCGTCTTCGATGTGCTCAACGACGTCCAGCATGGTAATGGCATCGATCGGGTTCGATTTGTAATCATATTCGCTAAGCAAGCCGTTGAATTGCTTTTCCAGGCCTCTTTTGCGGCAGAAGCCGAGGGCTGTCTGCGAGGTGTCCAGGCATATCATGTCGAAGTCTTTTTGCATCATGGCGGCGAATCCGCCCGTGCCGCATCCCACGTCGAGAATTGTCCGGCCAGTCGGGACGTACTTGCGAATTATGGAGTTCATTATCCTGAATTTCGCAATGAACCACCAGTACGAATCTTCGATTTGATAATTTTTTTCGTAAATAATTTCTTGCATAGCTTCCGCCATTTGCCCGCAATTCTGGGAAAACTGAATCAAGTAACAATTCACGCAAATTCCCGATTGCAATTAATGAAAAAACAAAGGTGCCAAAGACCACGATCCACGGCACCTCTGTATTTTTTTATCAATCATTGGGCAGGCTTTGATTGGCCTAACCGCAAAACAGATTCAGATGAAGAGCTAATACAGCCACCGGTTGTCGCTTACATAAAAGTAAGACTACAAAAATACTTACTTCCGGCGGAATGAGCAAACCGGATTACTCATTTTTTTTTTGCCTCGGCCTTTTCTTTTTTCTTTGCAGGCTTTTTGGCGGCTCCTTCATCTTTGGCGGATTTCCGCAGCTCCTCGAATCGTTTCTCGACCATGGCGAAAACGGAATCCTTGGGATACTTGCCGCTCGCCTTGCGTTCGCCGGCGGTTTTGCCCATCAGCAGCTCTGTTCCGTCCTCGATGCGCGAAATGGCATAGATGCGGAAATTCCCTTCTTTGACGCTCAGAATAATTTCGTCAGGAAGCATCAGGTCGCGGACGTTTTGTTCAGGAATGATAACGGCGTGTTCGCCGGTGAATCCCATTTCGCGGCAGATTTCCCAATAGCCGGTGATCTTTTCGTTCACGCCGCCGATTGGTTGGATGTCTCCCTTCTGGTTCATCGATCCGGTGATGGCAAAGTTTTGCTTTATGGGCAGCCCGGTGATCGAGCTGATGAGCACGTAGATCTCGGCGGCCGAAGCGCTATCGCCGTCCACTCCGCTGTACGATTGTTCGAAGGCAATCGAGGCAGTGAAGGCGAGCGGTTTCTTCGAGGCAAACCTTTCGCGGAAGAATCCATTGATAATGAGCACGCCTTTGTTGTGAATCGGCCCGGACATTTCCACTTCGCGTTCGATATTGATGATTCCGGCGGATCCGGCGGAGATTGTCGAAGTGATCCTTGCCGGCTTGCCGAACGAAAGGATGCCATCGTTCAGGACGGTCAATCCGTTGATCTGCCCTACCCTTTCGCCCTTCGTATCGATCAGCATAGTGCCATCGAGGATCGATAATTTAATCTTTTCGTCGAGCAAATCGTTACGTTTGCGGCGCCATTTGATTGCCTTTTCGACGTCGGAACGGCGAATGCACTCGTCGCCACTGTTGCGGTCGTAGAACGCCGCCTCGCGGAGTATGTCGGCCACGTCGGAGAATTTCAGCGTGATGTGTTGCTGCGTTCCGGCGTGTTCCACTGCCCATTCAATTATTGCGGCCACACCGTCCGTCGTGCAATGGGGCAGGTTTTCGTCTTCGCAAATCTTGGCGATGAACCGAGAGTAATTCTGAATCATCTCATCGGTGCATTCGGTTTCGTAGTCGAATTGTGCATTGACTTTGAAAATCTTCTTGAAGCCTTTCTCGTAGCTGTAGAGCATTCGGTAGAGCGTTTGCCCGCCGATGATGATAACCTTCACGTTGACGTCGATCGGTTCGGGTTTCATGTGCAATTGCGAGAGTTGGAAAAATGCTTCGTATGGCTGAATTTCCAAGCGGTCGTAGAGCAAAACACGTTTCAGTGCGCCCCAGACTCCCGGCTCGGTGAACAGGTCCAAAGCATTGACGATAAGGAAGCCCTGATCCGCACGGAGCAATGCGCCGGCTTTGATTTTCGAGAAATCAGTGCGCCAGAAGCCTCGCGGGTCGTAGGTGCGGTCGATGGTTCCGAACAGGTTCGTGTACGAAGGCGTGGTCTCCACGACGACCGGCATCGAATCGGTTTTCGAGTTGTCCAGTATGACGTTGACGTAGAATATGCCAAACCTATCGACTTCCTTCACTTCTTGCTCCTGCTCGGGCACTTGCTGGACTAAATTCCTCTGTGGCACGAAAATGCCGAGGTTGTCGAGTATATATTTTTTGACCTCTTCGACGTAGATTTTTATTGGGTCCAGGTCGTAGTGCTCCAAAATGTCTTGGAAGGCCGAGTCCACAAAATGCTGGGCAGCCATTTTATCATTTTGGTTCATGGCCTTGCGGAATTTCTGCATAATCTTCATTCCGATGCGGGCTAGGTCGTAGATTTCGTTGTGGTAAACCTGATACTGATCGCGGATTGCATCTGCCTTTTTCCGGTCGAGTTTGCCCTGCTCGATCAGTTCTTCGAGCGTATCGACGTGGACAGCTTTGCCATCGATGATCGGGAACACTTCTGGCTGAACCACTCCCTGTTCGGATTCGATTTGCCCGCGGAGGAATCCGTTGGGCCGGATTTTCTCGTCGAATTTGTCAAGAATTTCTTTTTCCTGCTGTTGGTATTCTTCGATGATTTTCTTCCTCGAGTTTTGGAAGCTTTCCTCGTCGAAATGCTTCGGCAAAGAGCGGCGCAGGTTGTGGATGGCGTCGTCCACTGCTTTGGCGAACTCTTTTCCGCGGCCGCGCATAAGTTTGATCAGCCGGGGCGAGTCCTGATCCTCGAAATTGTTCACATAGCAATAATCATAGAGCAGTGGGCAGCTTGTCGTAACGTCTTCCAGAAGTGATTTCACCGTGGATAGGCGGCCCGTTCCCGACAGGCCCGATACGAAGATATTGTATCCTTTGGACGAAAGGCCGGCGCCCAGTCGCAAGGCTTCGATGGCCCTCGGTTGGCCCACGATTGCGTCTAAGGGTTCGAGTTCTTTGGTGGTTTGAAATTTAAAATTTTTCTCGGGACATGTCCAACGCATTTCGTCGGTCGAGACCAAACGCGGATATGACTTTTTAGTAGATTTCTGCTGGATGTTCAGTATTGGTGCTTTTCTTGTGTCTTTCATGGCGTAGCCCTAATGAGTGCTTAATAATAGACCAAATTCAATATAATAATTTATGATTATCTGAAAACATAAACAAGGTTTTTTTTACAAAAAAGTTTTTTTTGCATTAAACAGAATATTTTCCGATTTTTGTCGTATATACTTATGGAGATGTTAAATAATTTTATAGGAGTGCTTAATTTATGAAAAAGAGATTAATAACCGTGATGGCTCTGCTGATGGTATTTGCCGCAGTTGGCGCCATTTCCTGCGGTTCCGACAAAGCAAAAGAAAACGATAATAAAACTGAATCCGCCGTGTTGGCAATGAACAATTCCCAGGAAGATTTGGGCAAAGTCATGAAGATGGCGAACGTGGGCACCCGCCAACCCGGCAAAGCGGTCAATTTCACATGGAACGAAAATGGCAAAGATATTAGTTTTGCTGAATATACAAAAAACAAAGTGGTCTTCCTGAACTTCTGGGCCACTTGGTGCGGACCGTGCAAAATGGAAATTCCCGAAATCATCGAACTCTACAAAGAGATGAAGGCCCAAGGCGTCGTGTTCATCGGCGTTTCGCTCGACCGCGACAAATCCGAGGACAAAGTCTTTGCAAAGATTAAGAAATTTGTCGAAGACCAAAAAATTAATTACACTAACTTCATCGGCAACGAAAAAATCGTCAGCGAATACGGTGGCATCCGTTCAATCCCCACCACAATGATCATCGACAAAGAAGGCAACGTGATCGAAACCATCGTCGGCGCTCGGGACAAAGCCGCCTTCAAGGCAGCCATCCAAAAAGCCATGAAATAATCGATATAACGAATGATGCAATTCATTCAATTATCGACAGATACACAGATAATATTATACGTAATAGGGAAAGACATTATTTAGAGTCTTTCCCTATTTTTGATTTTGTGTGGCACTAAGAGCTTGTTGATAGAGTATCTTCTGGATGCAGTGGGGCTTGCCCCACTGTGGTAGATCAACGACTCGGGCACGGAGCCAAGGCCCCGTGCTACCACATTTCTTGACTTATTCGCGCATCTTCCCCGCGAACTGCATTATTTTTCTTTTATCACCTTGAAATTGAATTCTTCTTCGTTCAGGTCATCGACCAACTCGAATTTTTTCGTCGTAAAAGTGGTTACGCTGCGTTTATCGCCTTCTTCTACCTCGAAAACAATTTTTTTGAATACACCAAGTTTTTCGTTGAGTGTATAGTCAAAAATACTTGAAATTTTCAATCTGTAGCCATCGACGAATATCGCCCCTGAGACTTTCATGGGAAGGTATGATTGTTTGTCTATATAGCAAACACTCGTATCATTACTTGCGCTCGAGGTAAGCATTATAGAGAAGCAGTCACGACCCTCCACTTTGGCTTCCGGAAGCAACGAGCAGATAGTGTAAACAGTATCCTCAAATTTAGTTGAGATATGATATGCATCGAAAAACGAAATCAATACATCGAGAAATTCCGAGATTCCCTCAGGCGCCTCTCTACCCTGTTTCGAGGCGTCAACCACGTAGAAATATAATCCGGAGTGAAAAACCACATTATCATCGTCGATTTTCAATTTGTATTCGAGCAAATCCTTTTGCAAGAAATAGCAAGAAGTCGTACTGGCCTCACTTTTATCCTCGATGCCGTTTACGAATTTGCTATCTTTCGCTTCGAAATCGATTCGGCAGGGCTTTTCCCAACCCATCCAAGTCAATTTACCGTTTTCAAAGTTACCTCTCGCTTTTTGGAGTATTTCGCGGCAATCGGCAGCGCGCGAAGTGGCGAAACAAATACAGCACATCAATGCTGCAAGTAATGCGGCTTTCATTTTCATATCGTTATATTTCAATCATGGAAAAAAGGAACCTACGAATAATTAGTCGTATATGATTGGGTTTTATTTTTGCGGATTGATACCGCGTCAGCGGTTGTTGTTTCGTAGTGAGTTGATTCCCTATTTGCATGTCATACCGCATAGCGGTTGTTGAATACTGCTCAGAATGAATCAACCAAACAGATATAACATTCGCTCGCGCGAAATCATTTCCAAAAAATCAAACAATACGCTAAAATACAGCAACCGCTCGCGCGGTAAAACATCATTTTGATTTTAACAACTCGCTCAAATTGGTATTTGGTACAGTGCCCAGACAACAAGTTATTCCCCCTTAATTTTAATCTCTTTAGGAAGCATACTCATTTCTAAACAAGGAGAAATGAATTATTGATTATCTTTCCTTTCGTCATTGCGCTGCCCTGGAAAAAATAAAGTGGCAGTCGCCACCTTGACTCATGCCTTGAGCAGCTTTATTCTCCCTTTATCACCTCATATTTGAACTCATCGTCGCTCAGTTTGTCGATGATTTCAAATATCTTTGTGCTGAATGTCGTGAGGCTGATTCTTCCCTGCTCTTCGTTTTGGATCTGCACTGTTTGGATTATGCCCAGATTTTCGCCGAGTGTGTAGTCGTATTGGAATGTGATTGTTCCGTTTTGGCCCTCGACGGTCATTTTCAGCAAAGCTTGCTTGGTCTGGTATGTTTCCTTGTCGACAAAGAAGATTGTTGTGTCTTGGCTGCCCGGATTTGAGAATTCCAGTACGTGGCACTCGCGGCCTTCCACCTTGGCCGGGGCCAGCAGTGCGCATGTGGATGGAATTGTACCCGCATAGTAATACGAAGCATTGTACGCATCGAAAAGCGAGATCATCTTTTCCATGAAATGCGCCAACGAATCCGGCAATTCAACTGCTTGCTTCGATGCGTCGGCGACGAAGGATTTATAGTCGAAATGAACGATTTCCTGATTCTCATCAATTTTCATTTTGTAATCGAGCAAGTTCTTCTGCAAAAAGTACGATGAGGAGATTTTTGTTTGGTCCTTCTGCTCGGCGCCGTTCACGATCACGCTTTCCTTGACCTCGAGGTCGATGCGGCAGGGTTGCGCCCCCATCCGAGTTAATTTACTGTTTTCAATTGCTGCGAGCGCTTTCCGCGCAACTTCCCGGCCGTCCGTTGCCAGCGAAGCGGTATAGCCAAGACATAGCAATAGAGCTGCGAAGAGTACTTTCATTTTCATATCGTAATATTTCAATTTATGGGAAAATGGAACCTACGGATTATTGGTCGTATGTGATGAGGAATTATTTTTTTCTAAACTGATTACAGGAATATTTTGTATGTTTGTTTGGCAACATTGGAAATGAATTTGAGCAACAAAAACGACCCCAAATCGGTACAGCATTGTATTTCATATAGGACCAACAAATCAAAGGATTATTATGAATTTTTTAAGTGTACTTTTTTTCGGATCTCTTCTATTGGCAGCCTTCAGCGCAGGGAAAGATGGCGCCAAAGGGCGCCGAAAGCAATGGAGAGGAAAATGGTAGTTCGTTCGATTCGGCTATTGTGATTCAGGAAACCAGAACGACTTTTGGCGTTCAAGCTGAGTATGCTTGGGTCAACGAGCGCTATCCTGGCCACAAATTAACGAATCAATCACTGCTAACCCACAACCAAAAGCGATATGATGTGCTTTCGATAATCACAAGCGACGGCAAAGAAACTGCTGTTTTCTTCGACATTTCAAATTTTTACGGCAAGTTTTAATGGTTCAATATCTTTTTGAGTGAATAAAGTAAATACCATTTTGAGCAAGTTTTTAATATCAAGATGATTCTTTACCGCGCGAGCGGTTGTTATATTGTAGCATATTGTTTGGATTTTTAGGTAAGATTTCGCGTAGCGAATGTTATATAAAAATGGTTGATTCATCTGTAGTGTATTATACAACAACCGCTACGCGGTATCAATCCGTAAGATATTACTATTTCTGGCAACCACTTGAGGCAGCGAACAAATTTGGTATAATAATATGTGTGAACGCGGATAATAGTGAAGTTTGCAAAAGGAACTCATCCGATGACTTCACTGACATTCATTCCTAATTGACATCATACCTCGGCAGTCATCGTTTCACCCACATACAACACGTCCAAGGGGCACCTAAGGCAGCCCTTGGACGTGATTTCATTTGGAGAATTGAGAATCTTTCGCCCGATTATGCGATTGTTACTTCGGGGCAGAGGTAAACGTCTTGGATGGCATTGAGCAGTTTCACGCCGTCTGCCATCGGGCGTTGGAATGCTTTGCGGCCGGAAATGAGGCCCATGCCGCCTGCGCGTTTGTTGACGACTGCGGTCATCACTGCATCGGAGAAGTCATTGTCGCCGGAAGCGCCGCCGCTATTGATGAGGCCGATTTTGCCCATGTAGCAATTGGCCACTTGGTAGCGGCAGAGGTCGATCGGGTGTTCGGTGGTCAGTTCGGTATAGACACGTTTGTCGATCTTTCCGTAGGATGAATTGCCCATGTTCATGGCAGTGTAGCCGCCATTGTTTTCGGGCAGTTTTTGTTTGATGATGTCCGCTTGGAGCGTAACGCCGAGGTGGTTGGCTTGGCCGGTAAGGTCTGCCGAGACGTGGTAGTCTTTGTCTTTTTTGAATTCCGGGTTCCTCAGGTAGCACCAGAGGACGGTGGCCATGCCCAGCTCGTGAGCGTATTGGAAAGCTTCGGCCACTTGAACGATTTCGTTTGTAGCGTCGTCCGAACCGAAGTAGATTGTGGCTCCGACGGCGGCCGCGCCCATATCGTATGCTTTCTCGACCGATCCGAACATCACTTGTTGGAACTGGTTCGGGAAGGTCAGCAGTTCGTTGTGGTTAAGTTTGACGAGGAAGGGGATTTTGTGCGCATATTTGCGGGCGACGATTCCCAGGACGCCGAAAGTGGAGGCAACGGCATTGCAACCGCCCTCCATTGCGAGTTCGACGATTTTTTCGGGATCGAAATACATGGGATTCTTCGCGAAGCTGGCGCCTGCGGAGTGCTCGATGCCCTGATCGACGGGCAGAATCGAAAGATAGCCCGAACCGGCAAGGCGGCCGTGGTTGTACATCCACGTAAGGTTCCCCATCGTGCGGTTATTGCGGTCCGACGAGGCAAACACTTTGTCAACGAAATCGCCCGACGGCGTGGTCAATTGCGATTTCGCAATTTTGGGGCTATTGAAACCGAGGAAATAATCGGCTTTGTCTCCGAGGTATTTTTGAATTTGCGAATACATAGAATTACTCCTTTTGATTTATTTAAGGCCGGAAACAAAAATTAAAACTAATGCGAAAGCGAGCAATTTTATCATTGTTACCGGCATCATTATTTCAAACACGTTACAAAAGTGTTCACGAACTTACAAATTAATTATTTAATAAAAAATTGGTTTTTTTCGTTGGTTTTAAGTAATTTATACTTTTTGTATTTTAAAGGTATTAATAACATAATAATAAAGTTGTTTTTTTAAAATCATTCCAGGAGATTAATATGATTAATGGACACCCTAAGGGGTTGTTAGTATTGTCGTTAGCCAATATGGGCGAGCGTTTCGGATACTACACAATGCTAGCAATTTTCACACTATACCTCCAGGCCAAATACGGTTGGGACTCAGCTTCGACCACTCAGTGGTTTGGCGCGTTCCTTGCGGCCGTATATTTCCTTCCGCTTCTGGGCGGCATTGTTGCCGATAAGTTTTTGGGCTATTCCAAGACGATTACGATTGGCATTTTTGTTATGTTAGCAGGATACTTCCTTATGGCCTTCGGCCCCGGAATTGGTTCGCTGCTTTCGGCTCTATTCATTATTGCCCTCGGCACAGGCCTATTCAAAGGGAACCTACAGGTGATTGTGGGCAATTTGTACGACGCACCGGAATACCAAAAGAATCGCGATTTGGGATTCAGTATTTTCTACATGTGTATTAACGTTGGTGCTTTCTTTGCCCCGTCCGCTGCCGAAACCGTTAGCAACTATTTCCTCGGCAAAGAAGGTTTGACTTACAACCAAGATCTTCCTCAACTTGCTCATCAGCTGATTACGAATAATTCACTTTCGCCGGACAGCGAAGGCTTCAAATCTTTGCTCGCTATGCTCAACGAACAATTCAACGGTATCGTGAACACCACAAATATTGCAGACTATGCCCACCGTTATATCGACGTATTGAGCAATTCATATAGCTGGAGCTTTGCTGTGGCTTGCGTTAGCTTGGTCGTTTCGCTTATCGTATTCTTCGCTTTCAGAAACACGTACATGCACGTAACCAAGACCGAAACAGAAAAAGCAAAAGACAAAAACCTTGCTTCCGAAGTGGTCGAACTTACTCCTCAAGAAACCAAGAAGCGCCTTACGGCACTCGGACTCGTCTTCTTCGTAGTGATTTTCTTCTGGATGTCTTTCCACCAAAATGGATCCACAATGACGTTCTTTGCCCGCGACTACACGCTCAAGGCAGTCGGACAGTTCGATTCGCTTTGGTTTACTCTTAAAGCAATGGTCCCCGCAATGATTGCTTTCTATGGATTCTATTTCGCTTTCACGGCAAAAACTTCTGCTAAAAAAATGGCTGGAGTCATTGTCGGAGCTGCTTTCACCGCTATCATTTGGCTGGTTTACTCCGGGCAACCCGACTTAACGAAGATTACACCTCAGATCTTCCAGCAATTCAACCCGTTCTATATTATTATTCTGACACCGATATTTATCGCGTTCTTCTCTTGGCTCAACAAACGCGACAAAGAACCGTCGGCACCTCGTAAAATCGGATTCGGTATGCTTATCGCAGGCCTCGGATTCCTCTTTTTGATGTTTGGTTCGTTTGGCTTGCCCGCACCCGCGACGCTGCATTCGGCACCAATCGCCGAAGGCCTCAGGGTTACTCCTTACTGGTTGATGGGTACCTACCTTATCCTTACCTGCGCCGAATTGTTCCTTTCTCCGATGGGCATTTCATTCGTATCGAAAGTTGCTCCACCGAAGTACAAAGGTCTTATGCAAGGCGGCTGGTTCGCTGCTACGGCAATCGGTAATTATCTGGTTGGCGTATTGGGCGGATTCTGGGAAAAAGTTGACCTTCCCATTTTCTGGGGAATCCTTATCGTTTGTACGATTCTTTCCGCAATTTTCATTTTCTCGCAAATGAAAAAATTAGAATCGGCCACAAACTAATTCCGCACACTTACAAACTCTCGCCCGTTGGTGCTTTATCGGACCGCGGGCGAGATTAGTATTATGGAAGACAAAATCAACATATTGCACGCGAATTTCCCCGAAATCGACCGATTGGCCGAGCTGCTCGAGTCCTATTGCGATTTCGCTATAGTGTTCGGCAGCGCAATCACGCCGTATTTCAATGACGAAAGCGATATCGATATACTTTTTTGCCCAAGCCACGAAACAAACGAAACAAGTATCCGATCTTCAATCGCCCAGGCAGATTTCCCGCGAGCCATCGATATGGCCTCGGCCCGAGAGGCAGACCCGATTATTTCCATGCAGGCTCTGGGCGGATGCGTGATTTTCGGCCGGCACTCGATTCAATTCTACGATTTCCTCTGCCGCACCCTCACCGACTACGAAGACCTTAAAATATCCAGACGCCCTTGCGAAGTTGCACTAATCCAAAGAATTCATGATGAATACAAAAGACGTTGTCTTAGCTAAATTCTCGGCAATCGAAAGATGTATCCGCAGGATAGAACAATTCTCGGATAGAATATCGAATTTCGATGACATCGACGCCGCCGATATTGTCGCCCTCAATTTGGAACGCGCAATCCAGTCAGTCATCGATTCGTGCAATATCATTGTGGCCGACATGAAATATCAGCTCCCAAATTCATTTAAGAAAACAGCCGATATCCTTTGTGAAAACCGCTGGATAAGCCCTGAGATGGCAGCAACAATTAAGCAAATGATCGGATTCAGGAATCTGATCGTCCACGAATACAAGGAAATTGACAGGCAGATCCTCATTCGGGCCGCCACGCAAGGCGTCAAAGACCTATACGAATTCATGGATGCCATCTCCGAAAGATTCGGCCAGATTGAATAGTCAGGCTCATCGCAACCACTCCCGCTCGTCAGTCCCCAATATCAGCAAAATTTACTGCATTCACTCCTTAGCAGACTGTTGAAATAGTAATTCTCTTTGATTTTCACCCCTCGCCATTCATGGAGAGGGGCGGGGGTGAGGCTGGGACAGATCGCATAAGTATTTAATACTCATTGCATTACAATTCTTTGCCTCTCTCCCTAAATCCCTCTCTCCATTCTGGAGAAAGGGACTTAAAGAAAAAATCATACTTATTCAACAGCCCCTTCGGAAAATATCAACAAAGATCAAAAAATACTTGCACAGGTCGGAAAATATTTTTAATTTTGTATTCTCGATCGGCGTGTGGCGCAGCCCGGCTAGCGCACTACTTTGGGGTAGTAGGGGTCGTGAGTTCAAATCTCGCCACGCCGACGAAAAAAAAGCGGAAGTTTACTTCCGCTTTTTTTATTTTGTGACATCAATTTCCCATCCGAAGACTTCATGTAGGGGCGGGTTCCAAACCCGTCCGGCGATGTGTTGATAAGCTAATGTGTTGATGTGATGATTGCCCGAGATTATGATTTATATTGGACAAAATACGATTTTCAGGTGGTATATACAGTACCGAGGGCACGGCGTGCCGTGCCCCTACGATTTCAATAACCACAAATATTACTCATCCGATGACTTCACGATCATTCAATCCTAATTGACATCTTACATCGGTAGTCATCGGATGAGTTTCCAACGTTAGCTTGCCAACTCCTGACTATTTCGCTTCGTCGCAGAAGGGTTCTTCGTTCAGGCACTGGCACTCTTCGATCTCGGCGGAAACTTTTTCGATTTTGATCTGGAGCGCTGTGATCTTCTGCCTGTATTCTTCGTTTTCGCGCTTGAATGCGGAAAGTTCTTGAATGATGCCTTGCTTCAGGGTTTCAGCTTTCTGGATTGCAGCGTTCAGAGTCTCCAAATCCTTCTTTTTCGACTTGACGAAAATAATATTCGCAAAGAAATAGAGCGAAAACGCCCCGAAACCGGTAGCGATAAGGTAGCACAGGAAATTGAGAGCCACGACGAATCCAGGATTATCCGGCTGGTTGAAAACCGATGGCAGCACGAGCGAAAGCGTTACGAACACTGCGGCCAGCAATGCGTGAATAATCGCATTCGTGAGTTTTTTCTGGATGGAATAGGCCAGCGTTTGCTTGCGGAGCATAATCAATTCGTTTTCTGCCTCGATGAGCCTGTTCTGCCGATGTTGCTTTTCGGTTTCGCTGGTTTTAATCCTCTTGTGCATCCAATTGATCTCGTCGGTCAGCAGGTTCCTTTCGCCTGCCTTTTCGGTGGAATGGCGGCATTTTTCTGCCTTGAAGTCTTCCCAGATCGAACGAGCCTTGGCCAAATGTTCCTCGAAATCGAATCTGTCGGCCAAACGATTGTATTCGAGCAGTGCGTAGCGCACTTCGTCCCGAATCGAAAAAGTGAATTTGTTCTTGTTGAACAGTTGCGGATACGCTCCGACAAGGCGCTGTACGTCGATCACAGTGCCGTTTCCGATGGCTTTGGGTACGAATTGCTCGTCGAACCGAGTAAAATACGCCAGGCGGCGAACAGCGGCGAAATCCGCTTCGTCGTGGAGCGTAACGAAACTACGTGTTTTGTTGTACGTGGAGGCGATATCGAAAAACATTTCTGAAAGGGTTTTCGACTCGCGCTGAGTCTTCTCCTGTAGGTAGAATTTAATTGTATTCCGAACTGAATAATTCCCTTCGATGTTGGTTCGGCAGCACAGTGCAGGCGAATTGGACAGGAATTCGAAAGCAGCATCGGCAATGTTTCCGGTCATTTGCGGGAAGCAGGCCAAGCCCTTCCGCGAGAAGTCGTCCAGGAACGCAGCGCAGCGCAACCACACCTGTTCTTCGTCGGTCAGCCCGAGGAATATTCTCTCGGCGGCCTTGGTGTATATTCGGTTGGCGTCTTCGTCGTACGATCCGAGCCGGAAGGCCTCGCACCAAAGCTCGAGCAGGTACTGTATTCCGTTCGTAGCCATTTCGATAGTGTCCAAGCGGTCCGAAGCGTCGATGTTTTCTTTCGCCAGGAAGTCAGGAATTTCGTAGCGGCTTAGCGGAGAGAGCGGTATCGAGACAGAGTCGTCAATGTAGCTGCTCAAATCGATCGAGGCGTCCTCGGCCAGGTCGTGGCGCGAAGTGATGAGGAAGCGAATGTCCAAGAGATCGGTAACTCGGGCGCGCTCGTCGGCAAAGTTTATATCGAAGGAAACAAAGTCCCTGAACTCCGCGCTGAAGCAATACGGAATGAAATAGTCGAATAGGAAGCGAGTCAGTTTCGGGTCCGCGTCGTAATAATTGTCGAACACGAAAACAATGCGTTGCGGCGTGATTCCCGAGAAATCGTCCGGGAAGCCACCAGTGGAGAAAAACGGAAAGTATTTGATCAGCAGGTCAACCAAAATCGATTCGGCCACGACGACCGAAGAGGAAAGCAGCAGGCGGCGGTCGCCCTTCTTTTCGATTGCCTCGGCCAGTGCTTTGTCCAATTCGTCGAAGCTGAGTCGAGTCGTGCATTTGTCTTTGTAGTCATCTTTTAATTCTTTCCGCACTAAAGATTTGCGGATAACGTGCCCGAAGAGGTCGGGTTTGGCCGCGCGGAGCGTTTCCTTCAGCTCGTGGAACCTCGCGGAATTGTATTCGCATTCGTTCATCGCCAGGCCTGAGGTATCGGCCAGGTCCGAAGGGACAAAGTCGAAGGCTTGGGAAACGTCTGTGATTAGGTCAATTTTCTTGTGGCCGTTGTAGGAGATGATCGGCAGGCCACAGCCCACGAGTTCGCCCCTAACGGCGTCGGCCAAGCGAGATTTCCCAACGCCGAAAATGCCGCTCACGAGCAGTAGTTTTTTTGCATCAACATCGCCCGGCGCGCTGCTCAGTTGCGACACAATAAAATCAGTATATTCTCTTATCAGATCAGGCATAAAAAGATCGATTATTTTTGTCAATTCAATAAGCACAAAAATAAGTTATTTTATGAATTTATCTAATAATAAAGAGTATGTATGAAAACTTTTTTAAAGATGCCCTATCCGCACTGCCAAAACGCACTGATTTCAAGCCCGCTATTCCTTTGGCCCCACGTACTCTTTGAACTGCTTCGTAATGCCCTCGATGAACGTGCGCTGCGGCTGCGTAAGCGTCGCTTTGGCCAGCCAGGCATCTGTTTTTGAGAAGTTCCAACTACATTTGTGTTTGGTTTTCAAAAGATTGTTAAAGGCCATCTGATCGGCATTGAAATTTTTGTTAGTTAGGCAGTCGGCAATCAGTTTCAGGTATAGAAACTGGATCTTTTGTTTTTCGTCTAATTTCATTTTTTCGAGGTCTGCGAGGTAGTCCAGGCTTTCATCATATTTGTCGCAAATAATAAATATCTCGGCGAGTGCGGTTAATTCGTAAAAAGAACCGATAGTACCATCGTTTGCTTTTTTTAAATACTTTATAGCATTTTTAAAATCATCTTTTTTATAGAATATCGAGCCCTTTAGCGCCAATGCATTCTTATGAGTTCTTTTTATTGACAAAGACTTTTCGACATAATATTGTGCTGAATCAAGATCATTATTCATATAATAAATATCGGCAACCAACCGCCAAGAATCTTCATCTTTTGGGTGCATAAAAGCATAAGACTTGATCGTTTTGTATGCCTCTTCTTTTCGCTTCTGTTTATGGAAAAGTTTCGCTTTATCGACCATTGCTTCCCCCGCCGGATCAATACGCAATGATTCGTCGAAGCACTCCAAAGCTTTATTGAAATCATTCCTCTTTTGGTTAACCAAACCTCGAAGATGCCATTGCGTTTCGGTTTCTCCAATTACTTTGCTCGCTTTGTCGCAAAACCGAAGGCACTCGTCCAAACTGTCGAGATTATACAAAACAATTGCTTTATTCTCGTAAGACAATGGATACTTTGGTTCGTAATCGATTAGTTCGTCCAATGCCTTAAGAGCTTCCAAATTCTCATCATTATCCATGAATTCGTATGCTTTTCTTATAATTTTATTGCATTTTTCCAACCTATCCTTGGAAATCTCAGTTTGTATAGACCTTTGCTGTTGCGCCATTGAGCCGGCGGCAGCAAAAACAAAAACTAACCAAATAAAAACAAAGTACTTCACTTCCAATCTCCTATTGTTTAATGCGATTTATCCAATTCGGCCACTGATTATTTAGTCACCACATCCACGTACTCTTTGAACTGCTTCGTTATGCCCTCGATGAACGTACGCTGCTGTTGCGTAAGCGTCGCTTTGGCCAGCCAGGCATCTGTTTTTGAGAAGTCCCATTCGAGTTTTATATCCTTCGCGAGCAGCGATTTGAATCTCTGCAAGTCCGCGTCAGTGTTTTTGTTTTGCATTGCCTCGAGGCACATCCGAAGATACAAATATGGAATTGCAATTCGCCTGCGCACCGTGAACTTCTTTATCTTCTCAAGCTCGTCGATTCCGTCTTCGTATTCTCCCGAAATCAGTCGAAGGCTCGACAAGGTCAAATTTGTATAAAAATAGACTGCCTCTTCGGAAAAAGAATTGCTATTGACATCTGATGCACGGGCGAAGTATTTTATTGCTTTTTTCAAATCTCCTTTCGCATAAGACACCTCGCCCAACACGCAGTATGCCATGCTATTAGAGCCTTTGCCGGAGAGTCCCTCGTCGGCATAATAAAGCGCCGAATCGAGATTGTTGGCCCGAAAGTGCACCCATGCGTACATTCCCAACAGTTCGGCATCGACTTTCGCATAATTGGAAATAATACTGATTTCAGAAAGAGCATCTTTGTATCTATTCAATTCAATAAGTAAAAGAAGCCTTTCGAAGAGGCCAATGCGTTCGGCACGCGGATCCTTTTTATACGATTCGACGAAGCAAATCAGGGCATCGTCGAATTTCTTCATCCCTTTGTAGATCTTACCTGTTAAATACCAAGAAATGTAATTATCGCCATAGGTGTCGTAGCTGTCCTTACAGAGCTTGAGGCATTCGTCCAAACTGTCGAGCCTATAGAGTACAATCGTTTTATTTGCATATGACCATGGGAATTTCGGTTCGTAAGCAATTATTTCGTCCAACTCCTTCAGAGCCTTCATATTTTCTTCATTATCCATTGACTCTATTGCATTGTCCAGCATTTTGCAGCATTTGCTTTTTTTGTCTTTTGGAATATCCAATTCTGATATCTTGGGGCGCTTCTGTGCCAATAGCACCGGCGCGACGAACAAAAGAATTGCAATAACAACTTTAATTTTCATAATAAAAACCATGAGTTTATTTTTTAGAATTAATTCTTACGTACTCTTTGAACTGCTTCGTGATCTTTTCGAGGAATGCTCTCGATTCGGGGCTGAGTTCGGTTCGGGCCAGCCAAGCATCGGTGCGAGAGAAGTCCCATTCAATAGTCTTTTTAATAGACAGTAGTTTCTCAAATTCCTTTAATTCCTCATCTGTGTTTTTTTTCAAGTAAACCCTGCAATTCAAACGCATGAATAGGTATTGCAAACGATTAAAATCCTGCATTTTCATGTGTTTGACATCGTCCAAGACATCCTCGCACTCGTCTGCCTCGCCGCTAACCAAATACAACTCGGCCAAATAAATAGAAGAGCGGAATGTTTCAATTTTCTTATCGATTGATTTCTTGTAGTACTTTATTGCCTGTTTGATATCGCCTCTTTTGCTGTAAACGGCTCCTATAATCGAATTCGCATGTTTGTGCCAAGAATATGCGCTAATAGCCTCTTTTGCATAAAAAAGGGCTGAATCCAAATTGTCGCATTTCAAATGCATGTATGCCATGTTGTAATACGCATCAGCAGATTTTCCCATCAATCTGAGATACTCGCGCATTATTTGTAAAGCATCGTTCCGTCGGTTAAGCTCGAAAAGGCATTCAGCTTTTGAAATCAACACGTCAGATTTGGGTTCAACTCTGAATGATTCATCAAAGCACATGACGGCCTTTTCAAATTCTCCTTTGCGTTGGTTTACGTCACCTCGCAATTTCCATGACAAGTAGTTATACCCATACATTTCCTCGGACTTGTCGCAATACCGAAGGCATTCGTCCAAGCTGTCCAATCCATACAACACGAGAGCTTTATTGGAATAGGCCCACGGGTATTTGGGTTCGTAGGCTATGATCTCATCCAACTCCTTCAGAGCTTGCAAGTTTCGGTTATTGTTCATTGATTCTTTGGCCTTTTCAAACATTTTATGGCAAGTTTCCAGCTTGTCTTTTGGTATATCAAGATCCTTTTTGAAATACTTTTGCTGGCCTTGCGAAATGCTACACGACACTACAAGAGCCAATAACAATACGACTATTCTCATTTCCGATTTCCTTCCGGTGTTTTTCCAGATAAATAAAATTGTTACAACCTGCGGCGGATTGATTGAAGGCAAGGCTTCCGAAAATCCACTTCGATTTTATAAAGAATAATTAATGCAATTTAGTGAATTTCCACCAATAATAAAAAAGCCGAACCCATAATTAAACAGATTCGGCCGGAAATTACGGAAGGTTTTTTTATTCAGCGGGGATCAGAAGAGGCTTCAATCCTTCGATGATGTCGGGAATTGCAGCCATCGGCGTGGATTTGTCCTTGAAAATATCGATCGCTTGGTATTTGCGATTGGGCATCTTTGTCCGGGCGTTGTACACGAAGGCATTGACGACAATTTTGTCCGATTGGATATTGAAATTGCCGGTAACGACGCTTTGCACGTTGAGCATCTTGACGGCCCGCCACAGGTCCGATTCGTATTGCGGGTTCCTCGGGTCGATGTTCAATTGCGCGAGCAGGTTTTCGATAGAATCGGCAGGCACCAATTTGTAGTGTTTCCCCTCGGAGTCGAGTTTGGCCAATTCTTTCTGCAAATTGTCTTGGAACTGGTAGCAAAGCACGTTGTTGTCCATTTTCCCGTCGGCATTCGTGAATGGAATGACGGCTATTCTCTGCTGGGCGGAAACCGAAACGGCCGCGAATGTGGCAATAATAGCAACGAAAAAGAGTAAGCGCTTCATCATAATCTATCCTTTCTGTATATGGAAACATTGGAAATAAGCCCCCGCGAGGAGCGGGCTGCTTGAAAAAAAGTTTCTCATGGAAACAGTGCGGCCGGCACCATAGAAAAAGATCAATCTACGTGATGCCTTCAGCTGACAGCTTCCATCTAATTTTCAAGAATTCGCGGCAGCACCAAATGCAATAAAACCGTCCGCATATTTAAGCTGGCCAATAAGGCGTCAGGCAACAAATATCGCGAGCGGCTTTGATTGATAAAGAACGAATTTTTTCAAAATACTAAGAACAACCGCCAAACTTCGCGATCCGGCGGCCTGCGAAATACCAATGGCAGAGCCTACAAATCTTCTAAATGCTCGTCCACAAATGCTTTGACGTCGGCGAACGAACGGCGGAGCGGCTCTTCCATTTCGGCGGCCTTGGCCCAATCCTCGGCCTTGGCATAGCCCATGATTTCGATACCCATGTTGGCTATATCGTCCAACCCGAATTGGAAGCAAGAGCCTTTCAGCGTATGCGCTAATCGGTACAACTCTGCACTATCCTTTTCGGCAATAAATTTTGCATATTGAGTGTCGATGTCCGAAATCCATGTATCGACGAATTCCGGTAATAGTTCACGAATAAACGGGTCTTCTGGTATTTTCACGATTCAATCCTATTTTTGGTGAATATTCAAAATAAGTACCGAAGCAAACTGTAAGCCGAATTCTGTCTTCGGG
>CAZSWR010000062.1:0-22960 GCA_964610885.1 uncultured Hyphomicrobiales bacterium
TGGGATGGCATTTTTGTATATCTGGTGCCCTCGGGCGAGCCGTTCGGGAAAAGCCAATTTGCAGGGCTGGCTGTATATATTTGTGCCGTAGCAGAAAATCCGCCCGCAACGAACAGCGCAAGAAACATTGGCAACAGAAATGACGCGCGCGCCAAGCATTGCCTAAGTCTTTTATATTCAGTTCTTTCCACGATATATGCCATATTATTCATACTATTCTTGAATTAATTAACCGCAATCAATTAATTAAATTTTCAACCAACAATTTCTATAAGCATAAATTGTACCAAATAATTAGATGATGTGTAAATGTAATGATATTGTTGTAGGGGCACGGCATGCCGTGCACTATTTGGGCACCCGCCCCTACATTGCCAACAAAGCAATCATCTCATTATGCGAAAAAGTCGTACTACGAGTAATCAGCACATCATCACATCAGCAAATCCTCGGGCGGGTTTGGAACCCGCCACTACACAAAATAAGTTTAAAGTTTCAAGGAACAAGTCTGAAAGTTGGAATTCATATTAATCATTGAAATTCATACAAATCCCCAACCCTTTTGCCAAAGCAGGGCTGAAGGATAATATTCACGTATAACACTGGTATTATTAGATGTAGGAATATTCTCAGGAACACGGGTTAGACCGTGGGTTGTCACAGAATATTTTTTTAAACAGCCTGTTAAGGAGATATTCGGCCTCATGCCCTGTACATAGAATTTATTTTTGTGGATATACTATGAGGCCTTCGAAAGAATTATTATCACAAACCAAGGGCTGAAAAATAACTCAACAACATCATTTGAATAATGCAGTTCGAAGATTCAACGGTATTTGGATTGATGATAGAGTGATGCATTTCATATATACTCTCCCAACGACTCATAGGTCGCTGGAAGAGTATGAATTGAAAATTGAATAGAAGTTGAAATTCTTTGGTCTCACCCTGCTTTAAAATTACAAGAGAGATGTGGTTGGAACTAAACAACAGCTGATTCAATTTGCCTTTTTGATGAGTTCCATTACTGGAACACCATTCTTCATCTTTAATGTAAATGATTCTAAAGTGTCTGCTGGATCTACGATTGGCAAAGAGTCCAAATTGGGTACAATTATTCCGGTATAGATGAAAGTTCCACCAATGAACTCTGGTGCTATTGATGCAGTACTGTAGGTTTTATTGGTATCGATTGTGCAAATCGTGCCACCTAATGTATTTTGTTCAGTATTGTCAGCGTTAAGGATATTTAGTGAACTAAACAAGCCGACAACCAGAAACAACAACAAAATTCTACAGAAGTATTTCATCATTTCTCCTTATTTAGTAACGACAAAAGGAATCGAAATTCTACCTTCATCAGTGTCGATTATTGCGAAATATGAACCTGAGGATAGTCCCGACAATTCAACCCTGACTTCTTTCTGGTTTATTAAATCAACAGTTTTAACTAATGATGAACTAATGTCAATAATAAAAACAGAACGAATATAGGTTTCGGCTTTGCATATTAGAAAGTCTGAGACAGGATTTGGGTAAAGACTAACAATGTTATCTGACATATCATTAGTAGATACTCTTTGTGATCCTTTTGGCCGATATTGCCATAATGAGCCGAAAATCATTGTTCCATTGCCATCATAGCAAAATGAGCCAGTTACTGTACCATCAACAACCCCGTCATTGTTAGTGTCGACATCGATCTGAATCACTCCATAATTAGTCGATGGATCATATTCGCCAACGTATCCATACATATTAACAGAAATATTCCCGAATGGCTTTGTAATAGTAAAAGTGTTCCTTTTACCATTAAAGTTTCCTTTTACAGGTCGGGAATATGCATCCTGAAAGGATAAAAGCAGAATAGCAAAGAATACAGAATAAAACACAACTCGTCTCATAAAACAACTCCGCTAACAAATTGAACAAATGACGAGCATAATATAATATAATATAATATAATATAATATCCAAATAATATTTTTGTGCATGAATATAATATCTGAGGTTTAAGTACTCAATAGATGATTATTTCCTCATACTTTATAATAATTGAAAATTTATTTTCTAAATGAAATTATTCTACCGCCAAAGACCATTTCTAAGATTTGTTAAGATAAATATGTGTCCATCATTTCTTTCGTAGTTTCGCTACCCTTGGAAAACAAATTGGCAGTCGCTACCTATTGCGAATAGTATGTTTCAGTCCACAATAACATGATATAGTAAATAAATATTAACCAATCAGCATCTTTATCCCCAGATGCCTCTACACTTGCTGAAGTGCCCCCCAATGGACGAATGGATTTGCATGGGCACTGCATTCCATATCCGTGCAGATCGGCACAGAGCGAAATCACGCCTGAAAGCTATACTATTTGCCACAAAACAACAATTGCCCTCGAGTATTATAATATATCGATTTTGCCTGTTGTTCCACAATCTCGATCAGAAATGTGCAGAATACCCACACAAAAAAAGAGGCTGTCCTTTCGTGGGACAACCTCTTGTTCGATGTTGATTTTTCTGGCATTTGAAATGAATTGCCGCGATTATTTTTTCCTCTTTGCCGGGGCCAGGCGGATTGTTTCCTGGATTGTTTCGCAATTCTTTGTGGAGATTGTGAACTCTTTTGTTTTGTAGCCGTCTCGGGAGACTGTGAATGTGTATGTGTGCGGAGCGCAAAGTTCGTTTGCTGTGGCCCAACCCTCTACGTTCGAGCCAATGGTGCGGATTGTCTCGCCTTCAGATCTAACCTTGACGATTGCGTTTTGCAGGTTGGTCTCCGAGATTGAATCCTTGATCCTCAGTTTAATCACTGCTGTGCAACAAGTATCCTTGACGACCAGAGGCATGACTTTCTCGAAATTCAGCGTGTCGTGGCATCCGATGTGGAAGCTAAATTCCTGAGATGTATAATTAGTTTTACTGCATACGGCTGTATAATCGCCTTCGCAAATATTTCCAAATCTCACAATGCCATTTTCATATGATTGTGGAGGGATAGAATTGCCTATGCTCCTGCGTATGAAAACGCTCGCGTCGTTGAGCGGTTGGCCGTTTCCGTCTCGGAGGTGGATGGTTACCGATCCGAAGCAACATTCGGTTGGTGCCATTCTCTTTTCGACCTCGATATTATCGTCGCAAGAAACACGGAAAGAGATTTCGCCGACAGAAAAACCGGTTTTAGTCGCAAAGCACAAGTATAGACCGGAGCATACGTTCTCGAAAACGCAAACACCGTCGTTATTTGTATATTTTGTTGCGAGCGTTACTCCGTCAAGTGTAAGTATTACTTTTGCCTCGGGCACAACCGCGCCGGTGTTCAGGTTGGTTAATTTCAGAGTGTATTTATTGTTACAACACGAATCGGGTGTAACTTGCTTTTCGAGGTTGACGGAATCGCCACAGTTAATCGCCTGCGAAAACTCTAATACTTTGTAATTGTCTGCTGCCACCCTGATGTTGTATTCGCCGGGGCACAGTTCGCGGAATTTAACGAATCCATTTTCGGCGTTAGCCATGGCCAGTTCCACTCCGCCCTTGCGCAGCCGGACGTTAGCATTGTTCACGATAGCGCCGGAGTATTTAGACCTCAGGTTGATTGCTATAACGCCATGGCAGCACGTGTCTGGCGTGGATTGGGATTGCAAATAGAATACTGTGCCGGTCGTATCGTTGTACAGAGTAATACTCTCTTCGACCACTTTGTATCCGTCGCGAGCGATACGTATCCAATATGTGCCCGGGCAGACGTTATCGAATGTAAATGAGCCGGTTTCGTTGGTCGAAGCAAGGCGCACTCGCTGGTTGTTTCGGTTCAACCTGATGATGGCGCCTGAAATTAGCGACGAATCAGAGGATTTGCGTACAGTAATCGTAAGCCGGCCCGAACAGGCGTCTAAGTGTTTCATTAGCACGGGATTGGATTTGCTGTGAAGCACGGCATCGTTCACGGAGCTTCGCAACGTATCGAAATCTTCGTGGAATATCCTGACTGTCGATGAGGCTTTCTTGTCGGCGATGAACCTAATGCGCCCCACGCCTAATTCGTCTGTCGTGTCGCGAAGCAAGAATTCCTCGCCGGGCGTAATGACTTCGATAATTGCCCCAGCCACTCCGACGCCCTGTTCGTCCACGATAGCGATTTCGGCCGAATTAGCCGAATCGGGCGAGACTGCGTCGTCTTTGCAGGCATACATTAGAATCGATAGAAGCGAAAATGCAACCATCGCAAATATTGGAACTATAACACGTTGAAATCTTTTCATAACTACCTCTTTATAAAATTTCAATTATCAAACATAACCAAATAATAACAAATAATTACATAAAAAGTTACATATAAAATGGCAGTAGTATTTTTTATAAAAAAAACCTTCCGTACATTTCGGCACGGAAGGTTTGGAAAGTGTTTCCGAACAAAGTATTTATGCTTTGTTGGGTTTTTCAAGTCCATAAGCTTTTCTCTTGTCTTCCGATTTCAACAGAATGCCAAGGAAAACAGCGGCAATACCGAGAGCTGCAAAGACAAGCATCGGATTGGTATAGTTGTATCTTACGGATGTGTCGCCAGCAGCCATTGCATCGGCCACGCCAGGATTGGAAATATTGAGCACCCAGCCGATAAGGATCGGGAAGAGCCACAAGCCAATATTTTGAATCCAGAAGATACAGGCATAAGCCGAACCGAGGTAGCGTTCTTCGACGATTTTCGGAACCGAAGGCCACATGGAAGCCGGAACGAGCGAAAATGCGATACCGAGAACTGCGATCGAGAGGATGGCGATTGTGGCGGAAAATGCTTCGGAAGGAACCAAAGCAAAAATCAAGTGAGAGCAGATCAATAAAAGTGCTCCCCAAAGCATCATAGATGCTCCTTTGCCTTTGGCGTCAAGGAAATATCCCAATATCGGGGTAAGGATCATTGCACCAATTGGGAACCAAGAAACCATGTCGGCAGCCTCTTGAACAGGAATTGAAAGTTTGTTCTGGAGCATGTTTGCGGCATATTTCTGGAACGGGAAGATTGCTGAATAGAACAGGACACAAAGTCCAGCAATATAGAGGAAGCCTCTATTGGTGAAAATGAATTTAAGGTCAGAAATTTTGAATTCTTCTTCTGGTTCGCCATTTCCTTGCGCCCCAATTTGCTTATCGAGTTTGTAATCCATAAATGAATAAATTATGAAGGTAAGCAAACCGATGCAGAGAAGCGCCACACCAAAAGTAACGGAACTAAGTACGCCACCATAGTTTTCGGCGATGCGGGGAGAAAGGCGGAATACAGCAAAAACGCCCAAGCGTGCTGTTGCCATTTCCATACCCATTGCGAGGGCCATTTCTTTGCCTTTGAACCATTTTACGATTGCCTTCGAGACTGTGATGCCTGCCATCTCGACGCCAACGCCGAAGATTGCAAAACCGATCGATGCCAATTTGACCGACGGGGGCATTCCAGTGAAAAATGAATTGAAGAAATCGAAGCCGAAACCGCCATGGTTGAAGGTGTCGGTCAAAGCATATAACTTAATCAATCCACCGCCAAGCATGATACAGCCGGCTGTAAGTGCAGTAAAACGTATTCCCATTTTGTCGAGAATAATACCCGAGAAAATCAAGAAGAAGGCATAAACATTGAGCAAGTATTCCGAACTCGAAAAGAATCCGTAACTTTCAGGATCCCATTTCATGCTAACTTCGAGCATTTGCTGGAGAGGCGAGAGCAAATCCACAAAGAAATAAGCGCAGAACATTGTTAATGCGACGAGAACCAGCGCAGTCCATCTTAGCCCAGCCGATTCGGTCATTAATTTGTTGATCTTTTCAGTCATACAATACCCGTAATAAAAATTAATAAACTACTAATTGTCAATTTATTCAATCGGCAAAATTACTTATTGTTTCGCAATTATTTAAGGTTTTTTTTTAATATTGCTATTGGATAGGATTCATGTGGAAAAATTCATTGCTCAGCGTTGAATGTGTTATTGTCGGGTATTGGAGCGGAAGATGATTGCAACACGACAAAGGGCAGGTTTGGAGCCTGCCCTGAATCATAAATTGCTGTTGGTGAGGAGTCTTTATTTCTTCTGCGCGTCGGCTGCTTGGAGCGCACGGATTTGTTTCAGGAGTTCTTCTTCGTCCCCGGGAGCGAAGCCGTTGTGTTGCCAAACGATTTCGCCTTTGCCGTTGCAGAGTATTGTGTGGGGCGGGTTGTTCACGTTGAGTGCGCGTTTCAGGTCGGAATTTTCGTCCAGGTAAACGTCGAATTTCCATTTCTTGCCTTTCACGAACGGGGCAACTTTTTTGGAGTTGCGGCTGTCGTCGATGGAGACGGCAAAGAATTTAACGCCGGTTTCTTTCTGCCAGTCGGGATAGAGTTCGTTGATGGTGTTCAGCTCGGTGATGCACGATTTGCACCAAGTGGCCCAGAAATTTATCACAAATGGTTTGCCGTCGTTGCTAAACGTTTTCGCATCGACCGATTCGCCCAGCAAATTCTTGACAGAGGCCGAAGGTACTGTTTGGGCTTTCTGAGCGAATGCGCAGCCGAATCCGAGCAGGAAGAGCGCAATTAAGATTTTTGTTTTTTTCATTATTATTTGCCTCGAAAATTTATTAATTTTAAACTCACGTATTTTACAATATAAAAAAATACGTATATAAACTAATTACGAAATTACATAGTAAGCGTTGTTAAAAAAAATACATAAGGACAAAAAAATGAAAAAAATCGGATTACTCTGTTGCTGTTGCCTTCTGATGGCCTTTGCTTTCAGTTCGCTGAAAGCGGCAAGCCTCGAAGTCGTTAGTGCCGACACACTCCGCACAATCATCGCCGGGGATCAGAATCGCATCTATGCCTATGCGAACGTAAAGAATATCTCAGCAAGCACTGTCAATGTCATCGTCGGGCTTTCGATCATCGAAAAAACCGAAGGCCAACAGATTCAGGTCTGCTTTGCCGGCGGTTGCATGGAGTTCTTCCCGCCCGCAAGCGATCCCGAGCGGACAGACATCCTATATGATGTGCTGCAAGCAACTCTCGCCCCGGGCGAAACGACCGACGGAACCGGCAATGATTTCGATTGCCTGATCTCGAACAAAACAACTATCGGCGAAACAATCGTCCTTTTCAATTTCAAAAATGCAGCAAATCAAAAAGACGCTGTCAGCACGACGATTAAATACGTCGTTACAGCAACCGGCATCGAATCGGAGGAAATCGGCAAAGCAAACGGAGCAAGCGTCTATCCGAACCCGGCCCGCACCGCATTCACAATCGACCACGGCGCCGTCTCCGGCACGATCAACATCTTCTCGGCCACTGGCGCAAAGGTTGCCCAGCGCGCCATCGAGAGCGGCAGCCTGAGTACCTCGGTCGAAACTGCAGACATGACCCCCGGGACTTATTTCTTCACGATTACGTCGGCCGGAGAGAAAATCTCGAGCGGCAAATTCCAAGTCGTCAAATAAGTGATACTTGATCAAAACTGTACCAAGCCGGTTTTCCTTTTGCCGAAGGAGGCCGGCTGATTAATGAAAAGGCAAAGATGTAAGCTCTGGACTAAACGAAAAGCAATATGAACGATTACAAAAAATACCTACTCCCGCAGACGATCGCCCAACTCGCCAATATCGAGTTGAAGGCTCGGCTCGTGGTGGAGGGATTCATTACAGGCCTGCACAAGTCGCCCTACCACGGCTTCAGCGTGGAATTCGCCGAATACAGGCAATACCGCCCGGGCGAGGAAACCAAATACATCGATTGGAAAGTCTTTGCCCGCACGGACAGGTACTTCGTGAAGGTCTTCGAGGAGGAAACCAACCTGCGAAGCGTCATCGCCGTGGACAAAAGCGCTTCGATGCGCTACGCCTCCAAGGGCAACATCAGCAAATTCGAATACGCCTGCACTCTCGCCGCAGCACTTTCGTACATGCTGATCCGCCAGCGTGACGCCATCGGGCTGGCGCTCTACGACACCAAGATCGAAACCTACCTGCCGCCCCGCTCGAAGCAATCGTACATACACAACCTGCTCCGATCGCTGGACTCAACCGAACCCAGCGGCGAAACCGGAACTTCGTCTTCGCTCGACGAACTTGCCGAAAGGATCAAAAGGCGCTCGTTGGTCGTTATCATTAGCGATTTCTTCGACGATATCGACTCCGTGAAAAAAGCGCTCAACCACTTCCGCCACAAAGACCACGAAGTGATCGTGTTCCAACTGCTGGATCCGCGCGAAATTGATTTCAAATTCGGCAGAGCAGCGAATTTCAAGGACTTGGAGACCGGCGAAGAAATGGTTACTCAGCCGTATCAGATTCAGCGCGTCTATGCGAAAGCCCTCAACGAATTTGTTGACGAAATCAAACGCCACACGCGCCAGAACAATATCGATTACCACATGATCGATACCTCCACGCCGTTCGACGTGGCCATTCGCGAATACTTGGCCAAAAGAAACAGGATGTAAGCCGTTAATTATCTATAGAAGAGTAAAAATTCAAATGCTGAAAAAAGTAGGAACAATAAAAAAGACTTATGGAGTGGCCGGAGCGCTACTCGTCGATGATTTCACTTACGTTATCGACGAAGTGCCGGCCGGAACAGAGATGTTTATCGGTTTTTCCGAATCCTTTGCCGAGAAATTCAAAGTGGCCGAATGGGAAAATATGCCCAAATCCGCAAACGTGAAATTCGAAGGGATTTCCTCCCGCGAGCGTGCTGCCCAAGCGCTCGACAAGGCCCTTTTTGCCGAAGAGGAAGTGTTCCGATCGATCAGCTCGCACTACGACAACACTTCCGACATCGTCGGGCTGAAGGCAATCGATGCGGCGACGGGCCAGCCATTGGGGACAATCGAAGAGGTGTGGATTATGCCCGCTAACGATGTGTGGCTCGTGGTGGACGACGAAGGCGAACTCCCCATCCCGGTCATTGACCAAGTCGTGAAGAAAATTGACCACGACAAAGGCATCGTGGAAATCGAATTGATTGACGGACTATTGGAGTTGAAAAGTGGTAAAAAGTATTAGTGTCAATCCCGAATTCAGCATTCGTTTCGATATAATCACTTCCTTCCCAGAAATGTTCGATTCGGTTTTCTCTTCGTCAATCATCAAGATTGCCCGAGACAAGGGCCTGGCCGACATCCATTTCCACAACCTGCGGGACTATGCCGACAATAAATTCTGCCACATCGACGACGCGCCCTATGGCGGCGGTGCAGGGATGCTGCTCGAGTGCGGCCCGGCATTCGCTTGCATCGAAAAGTTGCAAAGCGAGCGCCAATACGACGATGTGATCTACGTTACCGCCGACGGCGAACCGCTGAAACAAGGCCTGGCCAACGCTCTTTCGCTCTCGAAGAATTTAATCATCATCTGCGGGCACTACAAAGGAATCGACCAACGGATCCGCGAGGCGCTCGTTACCAAGGAAATATCAATCGGCGATTTCGTCCTCTCCGGCGGAGAACTGCCGGCCATGGTGCTTGTCGATTCGGTCATTCGGCTGATCCCGGGCGTGCTGGGCGATGCCGAATCAGCTCTCGAAGATTCATTCCAGGACGGACTGCTCGAAGCCCCGAACTACACCAAACCGGCCGAATACCGAGGCATGAAGGTGCCCGAGGTGCTCCTGGGCGGGAATCACAAAGAAATCCAGAAATGGCGCTACGAGCAAGCTCTCGAGAAAACCCGCTCGCGCCGCCCCGACCTGTTGAAGTAAGGGATCTTTTAGGTTTTATTATCCCAAATTATTCATTTAAACTTGAAATATTTGCTATACCCTCATCCCCTGCCCTTCTCCCGGCGGGAGAAGGGAGTAAGAAACGTGTATTGTTGGAAGTCCCTCGTCGCCCTTTTGGAGATAGGGATATATGGATTGAGGGTTTTTCTAACGCACATTTTGGGATTATGCTACTACTCCTTAAATTATAAGATACTAGTTGTATCCTACGTTGAGCATTAATTGCGCTTTCATTCGATACCGAATAGTAGTTTGTTTTATCAATCGCATGAATCAGCAGGCGATAATATAATAACTATTGGGCATTTCATCTCCCCGCCCGAAGATAAGTTCATCGACTGAATACTAAACCGATATTTGTATGAGAATATGTCTATAATTTAATTTTTGATAGGCAAATTTGTTCATAGTTTTGTGTTTTTACAAATTGACAAATTGAAAAAAATGAGCCTGCTACTTAAAAAATTTGAAGACGATATAGCTGTCATCACGCTAAACAACGATGCCCGCCGTAACTGCCTGAGCCACGAACTGCTCGGCGAAATCATTGCCGCTCTGGACGAATTTACCGAAAAGCAAGCCCGTGTACTGATCATCAGGGCCAACAAGGGCGCCCGCGTTTGGTCCGCCGGATTCGACATCATGGAACTTCCCGAACCTGGCCGCGACCCGCTTTCGTACAACGACCCGCTCGAACAAGCCATTCGCGCTGTCCAACGCTTCCCCGCGCCAGTAATCGGAATGATCGAGGGCAGCGTTTGGGGCGGAGCCTGCGATTTGGCCTTCGTCTGCGATTTGCTTATCGGCACTTTCACGTCCTCTTTTGCCATCACTCCCGCGAAAATCGGAGTGCCGTATAACCCATCGGGAATCTTGCACTTCATCAATATGGTGGGCGTCCACACAGCCAAGGAAATGTTCTTCACCGCACTGCCGATGAACGCACAACAGGCGAAGAATCGCGGAATATTGAACCACCTCGTGCCGCCGGACGAACTCGAAGAGTTCACCATGTTCACGGCAAACCATATCAAGGAAAACTCGCCACTGAGTATCCGCGTGATCAAAGAACAGTTGCGCATTCTCTCCAACTCGCAATCGCTCAGCCCCGAGACGTTTGAACGCATCCAAGGGCTTCGCCGCAGCGTTTACGACAGCGACGACTACATGGAGGGCAAACGCTCCTTCATCGAGAAACGCAAGCCGAATTTCACCGGAAAATAAAGCAAAGAGTTTCGACGGCAAATTGTACGAACACTCTCCAACAAATAATTAAATAGCTGAAACAGAAGAGATTCCCGCTGCGCTGGAATGACAAAATAAAAAAGATACTACTATACCGAAATAGTAGTATCTTTTATTTTTGTTGAACATACAATCGTATTTGAAAGAGGTACGATCGTTTATTTTGTGATAATAATTTCCTCTCGGGCAATTGCCGCACCTGCTCGGGCGCAAAGGAAATATTTGCCCGCCGGCAGATAGCCGAGATTGGCCTCGATGTCAATTTCTTCGAGGGCACCGATTTCCGATGAATATAAGTTCTCTGTCCTGGCGCCGTCAATGCCGATGATTTCAATTGATATTCGCTCAGATTGCGCGCTTTTGTTCCTCACCGTAATCGAGAAATTTCCATTCGATTCGTTTGGCTTGGCTGCTATGCGTAGATTGGAGCCTTTGCCTTGCTGGTCTTCCGCGACCGGATTGAGCGCATTGGCGCTGTAGATGAAGAATTGATCGCTCTCCACAAGGTCTGTTGACAAATACCAACCTCCCACACGGCATTGCGTAGGCGATACTGCATAGACGCAATCCAACCTATAACCAGCCTCTTGGAATTCTGTCGTCCAAGTTTGGCCGCCATCTGTGGTGTGCGCAATCATTGCCGTCGTACCGTCATCGCCGCCCACGACCCAGCCGTGATTCCTATCGGCAAAATGGAACTTGTTTATCATCCCTCCAATCGCAATGTGGTTCGTCCATGTGGCGCCGCCGTCCGTCGTCCGCATGACCGCTCCGTTCCCGGCCGAGGCCCAGCCATTGTCAGCATCGACGAATTGTACCATTTTCATTTCCGAAGGGCCTTGCGCCACGTCGAACCAAGTTTGGCCGCCATCTGTGCTCTTCAGTGGATTAATCTGGCCAACGGCCCACCCCACCTGCGGCGTGGAGAAAGTAATATCGTAGTAATCGCCCCATGAGATCGTTGCTTTCTGAACATGCCAAGTGGCGCCGCCATCCGACGAATGGACAATCACGCCGTATTCGCCCGTTACCCAGATGTTGTTTGCATCCGAATAGCAAATCGTCCCGGTCCAGTATTGCGAAATTTTTTGCTTCGTCCAAGTGGCGCCGCCGTCCGTCGTCCGCAGGCAATCCCCGTTCTCGCTGATGGCGCAACCGTTCGCAAGGCCAGAGAATGCTATATCTACCAAACTGTTCGTAAAGCCGGACTCTTGCTTTGCCCAAGTGTATCCGCCGTTTGTTGTCTTCATAATCGTGCCGTGATTGCCTGCCGACCACCCGTTAAGCGAATCGACGAAAAAGATTGATGAAAAGGAATAACTCACGTTAGCTACGTCGTTTTTCGTCCATCCGGTTGGAGCCGCTTCAGCAATCGAAAACAAAGCGAAAAAAGCAATAATAATAGTATAGTAATTCATGACAATCACCTCATTAGTTTTGCATTAACAATACAAAATGAATTACACACAAATCTTCGCTTGGTTGCAAAGTGAATTTTTGGGGGTCAATGAAAGGCCTGATTGGATGATTAGCTGATGTAGTAATGTGATGATGTGCTGATAATAGTTGCAAGTAGAAAGGTAAAAGTAGCAAGTCAACTCTATTTTGGACAGTTCAATCTTCTACTTGCAACTTGTTACTTGCAACTTTCTACTTGAAAAAAGTGTAGGGGCGGCTTCCAAACCCGTTCGCTGATTAGCTGATGTGATGAAAATAGTTGAAAGTAGAAAGGTAAAAGTAGCAAGTCAACTCTATTTTGGACAGTTCAATCTTCTACTTGCAACTTGTTACTTGCAACTTTCTACTTGAAAAAAGTGTAGGGGCGGGTTCCAAACCCGCCCAAATTTATGATTTATATAGTAAATATAAAGATATTCAAGTTAGTATAATTAAATTCCACCATTTCTGCCGCTCTGTTGGAACAGGGCACGGCGTACCGTGCCCTGGCAGCCGGCCAGAAACAGTCGAAATTGTTTTATACCCGCTTGTTACTTTTTTTCCCTATATATATCATATTCTCGGGCGGGTTCCGAACCCGCCCCTACATCGTTAACAACGCAATTATCAATCCAAACATTATTACTTTATTCAATCAATAGCGTCATCGGATGAGCTTTACAAAAAAAGGAAGAATGAATTCATATCCATCCTTCCTCATAATCATTGCTCTGCCCTTGAAAAACTAAGTGGCAGTGCCAACTTTATTTGACCACTACCAACCTGCTCGAAACGACTTGCGTCGGGGTCTCGAGCACCAGCAAATATGCGCCGGCCGGGTATGCCCGAGCATCGAATTCGATCGAATATGCGCCTGCTTTCTTGTATTCGTCCACCATCGTCGAGACGAGTTCGCCCGAAGCATCGTAGATACGAAGTTTGTAGTTTCCATTTTCGATAACCTGATAGACCAACTGGGTTTGGGCCGAGGCCGGATTCGGAATCGCTTTCGGAATAACGAACGTGCCGCTCTCGCCAATCAGACGCGGGCCGCCCTCGTGGCATACGTCCAGAAGCGAAAAGTTACCAAAACCTAACGAAATAAACGCCCTACCGGTCAGTGCCTGCGCATTGATGATTCCCACGGGAGTGGTCTCGGCATTGCCAAGCATGGATTTGAATTTCAGCTTCTTGGGCGTTTGCAGGTCTTCCAGTGTCAACGTAACCGGCACGATGCGAGTGCCATTGATCACAATGCCCTCTTCGGTGCCTTCGACCGGCGAAAGCAGGTTAGCATTGAAGTATAAATACGCATCCACTTTGCTGATACCGGAATTCGCAATCCCGCTGACGTCCGAGGCGACTATCGGGATTTCCACTATATCGCCTGATTTAGCCGACACGTCCGCCGGAGTCAGAGTCATTGTTGCTGATTGGCCCATGCCATTACCGTGCAGCAGGACGTCCAAGCCGCAGTAGCGCTCGAATCTCAGGATGGCCGATGATACTCCGATGAGCTTTGGTTCGAACCGAACCGTGATGGTCTCGGAGCCGCCCGCCGGTATCGAGAAGCTGCCCGCCGGATTTGTAACCGAATAGCTTCCGAAATAGTCCGAAAGTATTGTCGGACGGGGCAAACTGATGGCAGACGTAGAATTATTCACCAAATGGAAATATAGTTCGTTATATCCGCCATAGGTTACGTTCATGAAATTTAGGACATTTCCTTCGGTGATCGCAAGGTCGCCCAAGGGCGCTGTACCTGTGATCGATGCGCTGGCGCCCGCCACGATATTTTCGTCCTCGATATAGAAATCAAGGGCGGCACTTTTGGCGCCTGCTGTCTTTGGTTTGAAGCATACCTCGACGCTCTTCGCTTCGCCCGGGCCGAGCACGAAACTGCGCTCGCCGCCCACCACCGAAAACTCGTCCCGGTTTTGGCCCGAAACGGCGACGTCGGCGATGCGAATCGGAAGGCTGGTGTTATTCTTTATTGCTCCGGCCAATGTGCTGTCCTTGGAATTGAAGGTATAGACGAAGCCGAAATCCGCACCCGTAACGCTGACGGACGGCGAAATAATCGAAAAGACTGCGTCCGATTCGTCTTTCTGTAGCTCTTGGGGAATTGAATTCAATACGTAAATTCTTGCTATGCTGTCCGAATTAACCGTCGCAACGACCGGGCCAACAGGACCCCATTTCGCGCAATTGACGGCAGATTTCGAAAGCGAAAATTCTTTGAGTGTCCAAAGGCCGACCTCCCAGACGAACATTGACCCGTCATTGTTGCCGCTGATGATCCGCGAGCCGTCCGGCGACCAGGAAATGGAATTGACCCATAGCGCTGCATTGATCTTTTTGATTTCTGCATTGCTGGCGGCGTCATAGACGTAGATCTGCATGTCTGAAGTCGATATTGCAATACTCTTCGAATCGGGCGACCAAGCAATTGATTTCACCTGTCCGGTCGAAGAAATTACTTTCTCTGTGCTCGATGCCAGATCGCGCAAGCGGAGTTTGTTGTCCGCGCTTCCGATGGCAAGCGTTTTGCTGTCCGGGCTGTAAGCGACGGAATAGACCGCTTCGGTGGCCGATTTGATCGTGTCGATTACCTTTTGCGTAACCACATCCCAAACGAGCACTGTCTTGTCGTTGCTGCCCGAGGCGAGTATGGTGTTGCCCAGCCAAGAGATAGAATTGACTTTATTCTTATGCCCGGCCAATCGAGCTTGCTGGGCGCCCGTCGAAGCATTCCAAATGACGATTGAGCTGTCGTCTGCGCAACCGGCCACGTAAACACCGTTCGGCGAGAACTCTAGCGAGTTCGCCCTGCCGGTGAATTGTGCCGACCATGCCACTGCGCCCGTCGAAACGTCCCAAAGCCTAACAGAGCCGTCCAGTCCGCCGCTTGCGATCTGCACGCCGTTCGGAGACCACGCGAGCGCGGTCAGTTCGGAGTTTTGCCCGACAAATGTCTTGACAGAATCGTTTGCGAAACCGCTGGCCAGTTGGCGCACTCGCACCGTAAGCTGGTCAGAATTGATATTCGGGGCTTTCCAGAGGTAGGAGTTGCCCGAGGCGTTCATGGTTACGTTCGTCCAGAGAGTGCCTGCGTTGGTTGAGTAATCAATTGCGAACAATCCGTTCGGCAGCGCGCCGCTCCAGCGGATGGATGTGTCGCGGCCGGCAATCAGCTTCTCGCCGCCATTCGGGAAATCCACCTTCAATGTCTTTTGCTTCGGAGCAATGAATGGGCTGCCGCCACCCGCCCAGAATGAGTTGCCGGAGCAGGCATTGCTCGAGATTGTAAAGATGGCCATTTTGCTGGCCGAATCCTGCGAATTGTATTCAATGTGGAAAGTCTTGCTTTGCCCGGCCGGTATGACTCCAGCTTGGAAATCTGTCAGGCGGAAATCTGAATTGTCCGATGTGATATTCGTGATGTCTATATCGCCATTCACGGCTGAGATGACGATCGGCTTCAATTGCGAAGTGCCAATCGGTACGAAGCCGAAATCGATTTCCTCGGCAGGCGAAAAAGCAACATGCCGCACTTGCTGTGCGCTAATGGAATATGCATAATTCCGGGATAAAGTATTGCTGCCGTCCATGTATTTCACCGCCAGGCTGTGCGAATCCGAACAATTATCCGTGGCGGCCCATTGCACTTGGCAAAGTTCCAATTTGAAGGATTCGTATTCGATCGCCAGCAGTTTCGAGTTCAGATCATCTTGGTTCGCGCCTACGGCCGTCGAGCTGCCGCCGGTTTCCGTGGCTATTTCTTTGTAAACATTCGGCATCGAACCCTCCGTCCCCATCCAAAGGAAGTGGCATGCGAGGTTCTTGGATTGCGCATAATTTACAAGGGCAGTTTTGTCGAATCCATAATTCGGAAGATTGTCCGTAATGATAATGATTTTCGAATTGTATGTAGCCAAATCGGCGAAGTGGAAAGCGCCTCGTGTGTCCGACGAAAGCGCGCCGTACACGTCCGAACCCGGCAGAACAGATATCGTATTTATCGCATCGGTGAGTTTCTCGCGGTCGGATGTATAGCCAATCCGTGGCATTCCTTCGTTGGCCATGCCATACACAGCGCACTCGAAGCGGCGGTACCGAAGGTTCTTGACGAAATTTGAAAGAGCGGACTTTGCGGCGGCCAGTTTCGCGGATTCCATGGAGCGCGATACGTCGATGGCAAGTATGAAAGACACGCCTTGGTCAATGTTTTCGGGCTGGCACAGAACCGTCAGCGGCACGTTTGCTCCATTGTCCGCGAGCGAAAGCGCTTTCGTGTCGATTCTTCGGCAGATCGTGCCGTCGGATTCGGTAACCAAGAGTTTAGCACTCATTTTCGGGAAAGCCGAGGCGTCTATGTCCACGAAAGAAACCGTTTGGGCTGAGGCAACGGCCGGAAGAGCTGCCAGCCCCAGAATTGCTGTTTTCAGTATTTTATTGAACTTTTTCATATATATCTCCGATTCATTTTCTTTTTTTAATTATATCGAACTTCAAGTATTACTCTGCAATTGGAGTTTCCACTATCACCACCACCGTACGGCAATAGAACCTGCCCTCGGGCATGGAATTGTCGTAGAGTTCCTGCTCGCGGCCGGCGCCCACGATTTCCGCCCGGGAGGCGGAAAGCGACCGGGCCATGCTCTTGGCGCGTTCGAGTGCAAGCATTTTGTTGTGCTCTTCGTCGCCCATGCGGTCGGTGTAGCCAGTGATGGTAACTTTGGAATTCGGTTCGATTTTATCTTTGATGAATCGTACTTGTTTGATTTGTTCGTTGTTCAGCGACGGTTTGTCGAAATCGAAAAGTATGATGCTGTATTGGTCGATGCGTTTGTCTCCGGTTTGGTTCGTGCTTTTCATCTTAACAGTTTTTTGTTCCACGTTCAGCAAACGGGCTTCGGAACGAACCTTTTGGCCTGTATTGTCGGTGACCTCGAGGTAGTATTCGATGTCGCGAGTCGTCAGCGGAATGGATTCTTTTTCGTTATTGATCATCCAATCGTTGGCATCGGGGACGAAGCCCGAGCCGGAAATCTCTTTGAGCAATTTGCCTTTTTGCTTGGCGACGATGTTCCACGTGGCGACGCCCTTTTCGGCGTTCACGGTCGGATAGAAGCGAATCCCTTTCGGCGAGACTTGGCGAAGCGTGTCGTTCGTGATGACGGGCGCGGTGATGTCCGCCACTTCGGAGTAGATCTCCACGCGGCGGTTCTCTTCGATGCCGTCCTGGACGTCTGCGCGCGAAGGATTGGCCGGAAGGTTCTTCGACGATACGGAGATTCGTTTTTCGTCGATGCCCCAGGTGTTTTTCAGGTAATCCGCGACTGCCTTGGCTCGGGCAAGCGACAGTTCGGTGTTGCCCTTTTCTTCGCCGGTATTGGAATTGCATCCGACGAGCCTGATTTTCGCTTTTTCGTTGTCGCGCAAACGGGCGCCAACGATGTTCAGCAGATTGTAGTATGTGGGAAGAGTGCTGACGTTGTAAAGTGAATTAACGTTGAACGCATCGGCCTTTTCCTTCGAGATTTGTTTGTACCGGCCGGGAATTTCCGATGAATTGTCGTCGAAGAAGACGTAGGTGAGCAGCGGGCGCATCGAAATGGAGAGGAATTCCTCCACGCGCACCTTCACGCCATCTTTTTCCTTGTCGTCATCGAATCCAACGGCCGCGATCGAGCAATTGAGTTTTGGCTTTTCTTCCTTTTTCTCGATTGCGACGTCTGCCTTGGGTGGGGCCTCTTTGATGGGCGGCGGCGGCACAGCGACGACGGGAACCGGAATGGATTCGGCTTTCTTCGGTTCGGGCGCCGGCAGGTTATAGACGATCGAAATGCCGCCATGGAGCGTATGAATGCCCCATGTGAGACCTTTGACCGCCTGAGTCAGCCCGAGGCGGAAGAACAGTTCCGGCGCGATGAACAGGTTGCCCTTTCTGTTCAATGGGAATTCGTAGCGGGCGCCGAGTTCGAGGCCCAGATTGATTGAATTCGCGTCTTGGATGTCGCCGGAGCTAACGTTTCGCACTCTCGAGGAGTCCGTCCCGAGGAAGTAGCCGCGGTCGGCGGGCGAGGTGAGCGTTTCGCGTTGGTCGTATGATTTCTGCATTACGAAACCGAGGCGCGGCCCGGCGAAAAGAGATAAATTCTTCACAGGCGAGAAACCGAACAAACCCGAAACGCCGATACTCGAGATCTTTGCTTCGATTTTGTGCTCGAATTCGCCGATGGCGGGCTGGCCATCGATGCCTATTGTGGTGGTTTCGGTTTGCTTGAGAGTGCCGCCGTGTTGCGAGTAGTCCGCTCGCAACTCAACGAAAATTTTCTCATCGAAAGGTATGTCCAGAAGCGCACCGATCGCGATTCCCATTCCGGAACCGGATTCAAACTTCGGGCAGCAATTCGGCACGCCCGGCAGTGCGCGGAAATCTGTGGTGTGGAAGTTCCCGTTCAGATCGATAAATCCGCCCACGCGAAGTGGCAGCCGATCGTTCGGGCTTGCTCCGTCGGCGTTTGCAGAATATGCAGCCATGAGCAATATTAGCCATAGAAAAAGAGTGAATTTTTTCATGTATAATCCTTTATAATTCGAGTTCGTCCGTAAATTTATTCACTTGCATCAATATGCTTTGAAAGAACAAATCTTTTAAGATTCAATATAATCACGAGTTTGCACAAAATGAATTGTACCCCGTCCTATTTGGTAAAATCGGCAAATTCGGCCCAAACTTGAGAATTCGGCCGATGCACACGTACCAATGCGCAAAAACTGTGCCTATCGGTTTTGGGCAATATGATATTTAGGCGGAATAGGAATCTTATGTAGATGACTCTTAAAAGTGTGTTTGAAAAGTATGAAATTGTAATATTGGGTTTCAACCCATTGCACGCATCGCGGTAAGCCATTGAAATATAGTGAAATCCCCCAACCCCCTTTTTCAAAGTGGGCTAAAGAAAGGATTTTGCTAATACATTGATAATATTGAAGATATGACTTGGGTCGAACCTACGGGTTAACCCGTAGGATGGCACAGAGTTACTATTTCAACAAGCTCCTAATACGACATAGAGCCTATCACTCTTTCCTCGTCCTGATGATCAGCTCGCGCTTTTTCGGCCGGTCCGTGCGCCAGGAGAAATTCGGCAGGAAGAAACTTTTGGCCTGCGAAATGACCATGCTGTCCGGGAAGTTCTGGCCTTGGACGCCACCTGTCCAAACGATATCCTTGATGTCGCCCATCTCGAAGAGTATGAAGACCGAGTCCGACGAGTTCCGCGCGGCCAATTCTTCGCCCTCCTCCGATTTGTAGAAATATAGCGTTTTGGCGTCCTTCATGCCTGCGATTCGGCGAATTGAGTCGTTTGCGAAATCGATTTGTATATTCAGCGAACTGATTTGGTTAATCCTGTCGGGCTGGGTGGTATCGGCCACGGAGGCCGCCAGCGCATTGCCCAGGGCGTGGATGCTCTTCAGTTTTCTGTTTTGCATGGTAATGAAAACGGAATCGCCCTTCAGTTGGGTGCTGTCGAACCAAATAATCGGAACCGATCGGAGCGAGATAAGGCTGTCGGCCGCGGCGTACGAGGCGTAGCCGGATTTCGATGCCACCCTTTCGCGATACATTTCCACGCTTCCCATGAATTCGGCAATTCTGTCGCCCTTGTACGGCGCCGCCCGGAGCGAATCGCAAGCGACTGACATCGTATCCAGCCGAGTCTCGCGAACGGTTGAATCGGCTGTTTGGCCGGTCGAATCGTGCGCTATGCGGGTTTCATGCGTGGTATCGATTCGGAAGAGTACGGGGCTTTGGTAGGCCAGGGTGGTGTTGTCTCGGCGGCTATCGATTGTCAGCCCGGCATTGAGGAAAAAGCTGTTGAATTTGGCCATCAGGAACACATTCCCGACGGCAGTGTTTGTGCGGTCGGCGGGGCGGTTCTCTGCGGAATCGGCGAAAATGATGATTGAATCGGTCTCGACGACCACTCCGCCCATCGCATTGCTGACGCGCGTGCGCCGATTGTACACCAGCGTGTCCGAATCGATAGTCGTGGAATCGTCCACAATGCGGACATCGTTCACGAAGGTCGCGATGTAAGTATTCGTATTGTATTCGCCTTTTTTGGCCTTGAGAGTAGCGTTTTTGTCTGTGATTGTAACAGTCTGCGGAGCGACTGCAATTCCGGTGATGCCGTCGTAATCTATTCGCGGGGATTTGAGCACCATATCCTCCTGGGTGATGACCACGTCGCGGAGCAGTTCGGCCTTTTTACGGACGAGGCTGTATATCGCTTCGCGGCAGCGCAGCACCACGTTGCGCTGGCGAAAGACCACGTTGCCATAGAAATGGCGAATCTCGTCGTTGTCGGTCTTGGTGCCGGTCGAGCTGTCTGCAGAATAGGTTATCGGATCGGAAAGCCTATCCTGAGCTGATGAATTGTTTGAGAGCGCCGCAATTATGATGATTGATACAATCAGTAAATATTTCATTTCAAACAAGCAACTTTTGATAAATATCAAAATTATCCTTTTCGTAGCAAACAAAAAAGACTTTTTCTATACTATCACAAGTACGAAGAAATGAGCCAACAGTTTTGAGGACAATTTCAGCGGCCTCATTCTTGGGGAAGCCATAGACTCCGGTGCTGATATTCGGGAAAGCGATGGTTTTCATTCCGTTTTCGACGGCCAGTTCCATACACCGTTTGTAAACTCCGGCCAGGAACGAAGATTCGTTGCGTTTCCCATCGTGGTAAACCGGCCCGACGGCGTGAATAATCTTTTTCGCGGGCATTTTCCCTGCGTTAGTGATCACGGCGCCTCCTGTGGGGCAGCCGCCCTTTTCCGCAATTATGGCCAGGCACTCCTCGTGCATTTCGATCCCGGCAGCCCGATGAATCGCCCCGTCCACTCCGCCGCCGCCGCGCAACGTGGAATTCGCTGCATTCACGACAGCATCGACTTGCATTTTCGTTATATCGGCCTGTACCACCTCAAGCCTGGATTTCGCGCTTTCATTCTTTCCTATCATCAACTCACCATTTCCATATTGTTCTTTAATTTTCAATCCAAATCGGAAAAGTTTTTCGAACTTGCATTCGTCCGATGAAAGTATAACAATTAAGGAAGCAATTTTGTTTCATCGAAATTGAATATTTTAAAAATAAATTCCTCCTTCGTCGTAACACATTGTATTCTTATATAGATGCCCAACCGACCACGCAGTCGGATTCGACCCGATTTACTGGTAAATATTACGATGTTATTATATAATATAGGATTTTTGTTTTGATGGTTTTGGTGAATTCTCGGATATTTTGGAAGTAACGAGTAAATATTGCTACTATATCATATTTGTTGCCAAACGTGTAAATTTCTAATGGCTTGTTGAAAAAGTAACTCTGTGCCATCCTATGAGTTGGCCCAAAGGTTCGACCCAAGTCATATCTCCAATATTATCAATTTATTAGTACAAACCTTGCTTTAGTCCCCTTTGAAAAAGGGGGTTGGGGGATTTCTCGATTTATCAACGACTTACCCGACACCCCAGACCCCGTGTTTCCATATTGCTTGACATTTTCTGAAGGGCGGCTAACTGTTCTCGGCGTCAGATAAATTGTTAGCTTCAGAATCATTCGCTCGAGTACGGCAGGCAAGCTCTACGTATTGGTTGCCGTTCAGTTCGAATTCGCTTATCACGTCGAGCGAGAGCTTACGTGTGTGCGAAGCGAGCGAGCGCGGGTTCGCTTTGTTAATAAATGTTATCAAAACAGGGTAGCGCTCCTCCATGGCTCGCCGAGAGAAATCAAAAATTACCTCGAGCACGCACTTCCCGCGATATTCTTTGTCGATGCAGACCGGCCCGTATTGGTATGAGTTCTCTGTGCTGAGCCGATGGCCGGCGTATTCCAGGGCGGGCAGACCGGCTATCATAACTCGGAAGAATTCCCATGCGGACCAGTATTCCCACGATGCGGCCATAACGTAGGCCACAACACGCCCGCCGTGGATGGCCACCGAGAGGCCGTTTTCTTGGTCGATAAGTTTGGTCAATTGATCGCGTGTGAAGAGCGTGGTAACGAACCCATCTTTCTTGTCATCTTCGGAAATTGTCTTGATGTGGTATTTGCTTTGAAGTTCTAAAACTCCTTCGATGTCGTCATGTTTTGCAAATCTGAATTCCATAATTCCTCGGTTAATGTCAGTTCTAATATTTGATAACGTCTGCAATCGTAGGAAAGTTGCAATACTGCGCTTTGATTAGTTCATTTTTGCAGTACTGCGCGCCAAATATTGGCGACTATTCAGTCTTTAAAAAACTTCATCGGAATCCATTCGGAAGCATTAATGGCAGCGCTAATACTTTGATATACAATGGCACAGGCCTGAGATTTTTCGAAGCGCGCTCCGTTCAAGTAATAAATTTTTTTCCTTAATTCAAAAACTTTCTCTATTTTTGTAAATGGTAAAGTAGTTTACTTTATAAACTTAAAAACATTATTTTTT
>CAZSWR010000063.1:0-22932 GCA_964610885.1 uncultured Hyphomicrobiales bacterium
AAATTGAAAATATATGCGCTACATAATACTAAGTATGTATTAGTCGGATGAACCTCATTTTCTATATGAATTCTGGAGTTTTGTCATTCCCGCGAAGTAGGTGCTGTTCCTCTTTGCAAGTCATACCGCATAGCGGTTGTTATATAAAACACTGCATGAATCTACGAAACATATATAACATTCGCTACGCGAAATCTTGCTTAAAAATTCAAACATGATGCTACAATATAACAACCGCTACGCGGTAAAGAATATCATTTTGTTTTTACACTTCGCTCAAAGTGATATTTGGTACAGTACCCTCACAAAGCGTTATAGGACCTGATTTTTTTTGGCAGAGGGAGCCTTCAGCCTTAGCAACAAGAGGAAACCGATAACGAAGAATGCAATCAGCGAGAGAATTGCCGTGCGGTAGGAATTGCTGAGTTGGAGCGAAAGCCCGAAGACGAAGGGCCCGAGCCAACTCGTGCCGCGCTCGCTAACCTCGTACAGGCTGAAGTATTCCGCCTCGGCACCGACGGGAATTAGTTGTGAATAAAGCGATCGGCTCAGTGCCTGAGTGCCGCCGAGGACGATGGCGATCACGAATCCGAGTATATAGAAATGAAATTCGGTGCTAAGGAATAAATACGAAAACAGAACCGCAGCCGTCCAGACGACAAGGCTCGCAAGGATGGCGCGTTTGTTCCCGATTGAATTTGAAATATATTTGAAGAGAATTGCCCCGCCGAATGCAACAAATTGCACCATCAGGATGACCGTGGTCAACGTCGAGAGTTCAAGGCCCAATTCCTCTTGGCCGAACTGCGAAGAAATCGTGATTACCGATTGCACGCCATCGTTGAAGAATACATAAGCCAATAGGAAGATCATCGTCTGCGGATGGTTTCGCGCGTCCCGAGCGGTGGCGAGCAGTTTCTTGAAACCCACAGTCAGCACGCTTTCGTCTCTGCCGAGCGAATTCGCCGAATTGCGATTCCTAAGCGTCAGCATCGGCAGAATCGAAAAAGTAGCCCACCACAATCCCGCCGAACACAGGCTGATCCTTACGGCGTGATTGGTATCAATTCCGAACGATTCGGCATTGGCAAAGAGGAAAAGGTTCGCCGCCAAAACAATTCCGCCGCCCAGATAGCCGATAGCCCAGCCATTGGACGAGACTTCGTCGCGCTTTTCCGGGGTGGCGATGTCCGCCAAGAAGGCATTGTACATCACGACCGAGGCCCCAAAGCTGAAGTTAGCTACGATGAAAAGCCAGCCACCGAGCATATAATTGCCTTGGTCGAGGAAATACAGGAGCGATGTGGCGCCGGCGCCGATATAGGCAAAGATACCCATCAAGAGTTTCTTCCGGTTCGAATAATCCGCAATTGCGCCCAGAACTGGCAAGAAAACCACTTGGAGCAGCACAGAGAACGATACCAAGTATGCGAAAAACGAGCCTGAAAAAACCTGAAGCCCATAGACGTCGATATTGCCCGATGCGTCCGCACAGTTCTTTGCGATCGTGGTCAGGTATGGCCCCAGGAATACCGTTATCACCGTGGTGTAGAAGGCAGAATTGGCGAAATCATAGAAATACCAACCGATACGTTCTTTGCGTGTGCTGGTCATTATTTCGTGCCTTTCAACCATTTGAGGGCGGCGTCGAATGTGGCATCTGCCGCAGGAGCATCGGGCGAAGTTTGCACTTCAAAATCCGGCAGGAACTCACGAAGGTTTGCGGGCGAAAACGGTTCGTTTTCGATAAGCGGCAGCATGGCCGTAAGCGAGAACAGATACGCTCCGGACATAGTGAGAATTGTCGGATTCCCTGCCGAAGTTTCGAATGGAACGCCGAAGAACTTACCCAATCCAACAGATTTGGCTGTGCGGGCGATAAGCGAGGAATTGCCTTTAGTCTTTTCGTCGATGAGGAATGCAAAATTCCTGACGCGCCCCTTCTTCAGCGAGCGAATCGGCGATGGTACATTTTTCCAATCAATTCTTTCCTTGTCCGGGGTATAAAACACAGGCAACATGAAACTGAAGCCTATATCATTGGGATAGAAGGCCGAGAGCAGTTGTTCGTTCAGCACAGAGTTTCCTCGCAGATCGAAAATGACGCTCTCGCTTTGTGCAAACGAAAGGACCGAATCCTTAAGTAGTTTTTCGCTTATCAGAGTCAGGTCCAAGTAAAGAATATCATTCGGCAGGCGTTGGACAGCATTTAATTGTTTCGACGAAAGGAAGTTCCCTTTGTGCGAGCGTTTAATTTCGAACGTCATCGCCTGGCCGTTTCTTAATACTTCGAATTTTTCCGGCTGAAATTTCTTGCTGTTCCTGATTTCTGCCAAAGCTACGTTCTGGCGATATTTTTCGGAGAATCCCAAATAATCGGCTTCCTTCTCGAGAATCAATTGCGCAATTGGTTTGGAATCGATGCTGATAACTTCGTCGCCGACCGTGAGCGGGCATTCTTTCGCATCAAGTGTTTTCGTAATAATCACTTTGTTGCCAATCATGCCCCAAAGGAATGGGAATGAAATCAAATCATTATCTTCGGCTTTCCATACGCGGGCTTGGTCTTCCCTCAGAGCGGCGAGCATTCTCCTGAGGCTCTGGGTGAATTCTTCGGTGGTCTTGGCCACAGACGCCCTCGCTAAGGCTTCGGCCAGGCAATTGTGCCAGTCCACGTTTGGCCGTTGCGTGATCGAGAAATTCCTTAGCAGGTTCCACATCTCCATGGTAATAACCAACCGCGAAAGTCTGTCGTCGGACGAAACAAGATAATTTTTGCTTGCCGGGAATTCAGGCAGGTTTGCGCTCGGGCGCGGAATCGATCCTTCCGCATCGGCGGTCAAACTGAGCGGCATGGAGTACGATATTCCATGTAGTATCTTCTTTGAAAAGTTGTCGCCATATTTGGGGAGCTTGGTGTGATAGTCATTTTCTGTACGGATGCGGATACAGGATTCCTCGTCAAAGGCTTCTTTATTGTATGGTTCGAAAATGAAGCCTTCCGGCGCTGCATAAGGATTGATTTTCCAACGGGACAGGCCGTCCTCGAACGAAGAATTGTTTGGTAGCATTTGAATGGTATTGCCTTTTTGACTGGGCACAGAAACCACTATTGAATCGATTAAAATATCGCCTTCGCCATGCAATCCGACAGAGACGACGAAGCTTTCGGCCTCCGACGGCACGTAGCAGCTTGCCTCGGCGCGTTGCCATTCGCCGATTTTGAATTGATTGATCAGTACGTTCACCGGCTGATAAACAGTATGCCCCGGATGGTTCGCCTTCATGCTGATGAAGGGGCAGCCGTCCAAGCTCGCGGAAAGCATTTTGTAATAGAATGATAGTTGAATTGTTTTCCCTTTGGCTTCTTCCGCACGGATGACTTGGTAGATGTTGCCCTCGGAGCGGCGCAACGTTTTCCGAGTGTTTACGATTTCCTGGTTGAATGGCTTCGTTAGCCCGCGAGTTGCCGGCCCGATTCGGTACCAAGAAAGCGTCGGAGTGTTGGACGAATCGGCGATCGGAGCGAACTCCGTTTTTTGTTCGCCGAAACCTATTTGCACGTTTGGCGCTATCGATTTGAAGAATTTATTCAGGAAACCGACTTCGCCGATGCTGTCTTTGACGTTTTCGAGTGATTTTATTCCGGCCAATGCCAGTCGGTTCCAGTCGAATTTTCGTGTGTGCGTGTTTGGGTAGAAATACTGCATACTTCCGAGGATATCGGCAAAATTGACAAGCGATTCGGTTTCCCATTGGCCCAGTTCTCGGGGCTTTTCGTAATCGGCAGGGTTCAAATCGGTTATCGTAATCGAAGCATTGTCCAGATAGACCTTTCCAACGCCTTCGAGGATAATTCCGAAGCTAATGCTTGCGGCCACGGAGTCTGTGTAGCTGTCGAAATATGCGATGTGCCAATTGCCGTCGGAAGGGATTGTGAGTATTGGTGTTTCTTGGAAAAGAGCATTTCCTTCGGCGTCGAAATATGAAACAAAGAATCTAATCTTGCTATTTGTATCGGCGAGTTCGGGCCTTAGGAAAATTGACGTGCGGACGTTGTGGCCCCAGTAGTTGTATGCGTCCACTTTCTGAAGAATCGACCCGTAGTTACCGTGAGTGAATTGTCCGCCGTGGCCAAATTCGAGCGCATTCAGCCCGTCGTAAGGGTTCGCCTGCGTCACAAAGGCATAGTATCCCTGAGTGGCGGAGTTGCCAGATATGTACCACCCGGTCGGTAAATCGCCGGGCAAATCCATTTCGAAGCCGAGATTGATAGGGTAGAGGTTCTGCGCCGCGAGATTGGCAGCGCCCAAGCAAATAATTATCAAAAAGTGAAGGAAGAGTCTTTTCATTTACTATATCAACAAAATAAAACAAGTTCTAAATTAAAACTCTTTTTCCTTAATAACAATTATTAAATGATGATTCAATAAATAACTCAAAGCAGGCAGTTGAAAAGTATCTCACTGCCAAACACATGTTGTCCCATGGGTTCGATCGACATCATATCTCTATTATTATCAGTAAAATAGCGAATATTCCTATCTTTTCCTCTTGGTAAATACTGGCAAAGGTAAATTGTCTTAAAATCAATGACATACAACAATACGGGCAGGTGGAAAACACTTGTAGTAAATATTGTACTTTTTCAATATTCTCTTAATAATCATTTGTAAATCAAGATTAATTTTCATATATTAAATACTATTGATATAATCATTTGGTAATATTTCCGTTTATTGATTTGGGTACAAATCGTTTGAAAGGTGGCAAACCACAGCCACGCAATAGAGTATCGTAACTTGTTTCTTTCCGGTCAAGGATAACAAATGAAAGAACTACTCAAGAAGGCACTTTTATCACAACCCATCGATGACGAATCGTCCAAGCAATTGTTCGGCGAAATACTTCGTGGCTCGATAGTTTTGTTGTCCATCGCACTTTTTATTGGGGCCTTGTTTGGCTTTATTGAGGGTGCAATGGAATTTGTCGAAATTCTAATAGTATTGTGGCCATTCTATGCCCTTGTGCCGTATTGGATGTCGAAAAATTCAAAAACGCTGAAAGTAGGCTTATATATCCAACTTGCTTCGATTGCTCTTGTCGGCCTGGCCGGCACATACATATCCGCAGGAATAAACTCGCCAGCGTTCCACACGAATCTGATACTAATCATTATTGCCGGTTCATATTTTGGTTTGCGTGGGGTAATTACCACATGGCTTTATACATTGTTGGCGGGCATGGCCTTCATATATTTGAGTAGTTACGACTTACTATACTCTCCGCAGATAGTCCTCGGCCCATATGTCGTTTTGGGAATATTCCTAATTATTTATTTGTCTGCCGGTGTCTATCAGTCCCTATCAGGATTCATTATTCTGCGTAATTCTGAGAAGTTGCGCCATCAGTTGCGCGAAACGAGGAACGCCAAACAGGCCCTGACCGTCGCCCGTGAGGAATTCCAATTCATTGCGGACAATATCGACATAGCATTTTGGTTGCTGACCTCGGACGCGCACCAGACGCTTATGGTCAACAACGCATACGAAGCAATAACAGAATTGCCTCGCCAGAGTTTCCTCGATTCGCCGCTGTCGTTCCTCGAGGTTGTCCATCCGGACGACAGACCGGCAGCTTACAGGATCTTCAAACTGTCGAGAGCCGAAAAATCTTTGGAGGGAGAGTTCCGAATCATCACAGAAAACCATGAAGAAAAATGGGTGTGGATGAAGTCCAAACGAGAGCATTATTCCGACAACAGCCAGATGCGTATCGCCACTATACTGAAGGATATCTCGAACGAAAAGCATAATGAATTACTTATTACACGTCTGAACCGCACATATAAAGTCCTAAGCTGTATCAATCAGGAAATTATCAAAGTCAACGACCAGAAAGTACTGCTCGATAGTGCTTGCAGAATTATTGTCGAAGAGGGCGGGTTCAAATCCTCATGGATTGGCGTATGGGATTGCGATGCCGAAACAGTGGATATGCTTTCGTTTGCCGGATGCAGCCAAAGTACAATTGAGGAAATTGCCGACTCATTACTTGGCAAGATCAAAAGCAAAGCAAAATCCGAACAGGATCGTGGCAATGATACAGAGCTAAATACTTCGGAATTGTATTCAGCTTATTACGATGATATCCTTAGAATAGCTAAAAACTATGGCTATGGTGCAATAAGCGTTTTCCCAGTGAGCTTCCCGGATCATACATCGGGAGCCTTGTGCATTTGTAGCGAGCCAACGTATTCTTTCGACCAAAGGGAGCTTGAATTGTTCCAAGAACTTGCTAACGACATCTCTTTCGCGCTTAGCTTTATTCACAAAGAGTCCCAACGCTCTACTATCGAAAAAGAATTGTCCGTCAAGGAATCTCTTTATAGGGAACTTTTCATAAGTACTAAAAACGGAATCGTCGTTTACGAGCCGATCGATGACTATGCGGACTTCGTTATCAAGGACATCAACAAATCAGAAGAACGTATAGACAGAATTGAGAGAAGTGAAGTGATTGGCCGGACTCTTTCGGAAGTGTTCCCCGATGTCTTCGGGTCCGAACTTTTCGACCTCTTCGCAAGGGTCCACAAGACGGGTACTCGAGAGAATTATGGCCCATATTTCTATAAAGATGCCCGCGTTACAGGTTGGCGCGAACTTTATATTTACAAACTCAAATCCGGCGAATTGGTTAGCGTCATCACCGACCTGACAGACATTAAGATTGCAGAATCCCAGCTGAAAGAGATAAATGACGTATTGCGCCTGAGCGAAGAGAAATTCTCGAAAGCATTTTTCATCAGCCCCTACGGAGTATTCATTACCCAAGCGGAAGACGGCGTCGTAACCGAGGTCAATTCAGCTCTTCTGAAAATTTTCGAATACGAGCGAGAAGACGTTATTGGAAAGAATACTATCGAGTTGATGGTTTGGGCCAGCGAAGAGGATAGGAATGATTACCTTCGCACTCTGCAAACCGAGGGCGAGGTCCGCGATTTCACAATGAGAGTTAAGACCAAAAAAGGTATTGAAAAATCAATCAAGTCCAATAGCAAATTTATCGAAATCGGAAATGAAAAATTTATATTTTCGATTATCGAAGACATCACAGCACTCATCGAATCCAAAAACGCGCTCGAAGTGCGCGACAATATTCTTTCAGCTATTAATTATGCCTCCGAGCAAATACTGAGGCACCACCAATTGGATGCCACAATCGACGATATTTTGCAAAGGCTCGCACTGGCCAGCAACGCTTACGAAGTCTTTATTTACCAAAATTTCATTGATTCAGATGGCTATATTATTGCCTCTCCGATATACGAATGGGTGGAGCAAAAACAATACAACGGCCGCGTGATACCCGACCTGCCACAAATCAATTACAACAACGAATCCTTCATGGATTGGGCAAACCAACTCTCGAACCGCAACCAAGTAGTGATCGGCCCGACAAATTTCAATGACGACCACTATTCGCGAATTTCATATTCATTCATACTGCTGATTCCGATCTACGTCAGGAACGAATGGTGGGGATTCTTTGGGTTCAAAATGCACCCGAGCGAACAACCAAACGCTATGAGCGGAAATGACGTCTTGCAAACGGCTGCCGACCTCTTCGGAGCGGCCATCGAAAGAAATAAATCGGATGTGGAACTTGAGTTCCAAAAGGATTTCGCCCTCGCCATCAGCCTGTCGAAAGGCTTGCGAAAAGCGCAAAACACCATCCTTAAGTACTTCACTTCGATGGAAGAAATTGATATTGGTGCATTCTACATGGCTCGTGCGGACGAAAGCCTCGGCATCTCCGAGTTTGTTAACTTGAGCGACCGATTCCTGATTACCAATTCCGGCTACAACAAGGATACTGCCCATTATCATGAATTCTACTGCGACAAACCATTTTTCAAAGATTTTAATGACATAGTCTCGAATCAGAACCTTCTGGAATTGAAGATTGAAGGAATGAAATCGTTCTGCGTCATACCAATTCTGAATGAGAACACTGTTATTGCAACTTTGAATCTGGCATCGAAAAAATACTCCAGCTTCTCGCCAAACGTTCGTAATATCATTGAATCCATTTCTCCGCAGATTGGCAGCCTATTGGCGCGAATCCAGGCCGAAGAAGAATTGTCGAAGAATAGGCAGAATTTGCAGTTGCTTTTCGATACTCTCGAAGATTTAATTTTTATTCTGGACCTGAAGGGGAATATCATTCATACGAATCCGATCGTTGCAAAAAGGACAAAGTATCCGAACGAACAGCTTATCGGGAAATCGATCATCGAATTGATACCGGACGAATTCGCAAATGCTTCGTTCGAGCTGCTGCACGACCTGATACACGGCAAACAGGATTATTCCTACCTGCCATTGGTCAATGCCGACGGCGAGATAATCTACAACGAAACAAGGGTCTATTTCGGTACCTGGGACGGCCGAAACGTGCTCTTCTGGATCACGCACGACAACACAGACAAAGTGCGCGCCGCTTCCGAATTGAAAGAAAGCGAAGACCTTTACAAGAATCTGATCGAAAACGCTCACGATGCCATCTATCTGGCCCTGAATAACCATATCGAGTATATCAATCCGCGATTTGCCGAAATGCTGGGCTATGACTACGATGAATTCCTCGAAAAGAATACCGACATGGAGAGTTTGCTCACTTCGCATTCGGCAGCAATTATCAAAAACAGAAGTTTCCAAAGCACAAGCATCGAGCGATCGAGCATGCAGTTCGAGGTGGAGATGTACAAAAAGAATGGCGAATTGATTGAAATCGAACTCACCACCGTGGATTTCCTCAGGAAAGGAATCCCAGCCTCTTTGGGATTCATTCGCGATATCGGATTGAGGAAAGCTGCCGAGCGAGAACTGATTGCCGCGAAGGAACATGCCGAATTGTTGAACAATGCAAAATCGCACTTCTTGGCCACAATAAGCCACGAACTCCGTACTCCACTGAATGGAATTATAGGATTCGCTCAGATGCTATCGAACGAAATCGAAGAGGCCGAACAAGCCGAGATGGCCGAAATCATTGTCCAAAGCGGTAAACGACTGATGCTGACGCTAAACCAAATTCTCGACCTGACTAGGCTCGAAGCAGACAGGATCGAATTGAACCTCCAAGAGATTCTTCTCGAAGAATTTATTACCGAAAGGCTCAAACTATTCAAACCGGCTGCCGAGGAAAAGAATCTGACACTTAATTTCTTCTCTTCGACGAATAGGCTCGTGGCCATTTGCGACAAGGAACACATGACCAGCATCATCAATAATCTGGTCGGGAATGCAATCAAATACACAAACCAAGGTTCTGTGTCGGTTTATTCCACAATCGAATCGGCCGATGGCAACCGCTGGATTTCGATTAAAGTAGCCGACACGGGCATCGGCATTCCCGAGGACAGGTTAGTGATCATCTTTGAGGATTTCCGCCAAGCATCCGAAGGTATCGGTCGAGGCTTCGAAGGTACGGGTTTGGGCCTTGCAATCACAAAAAAGATATTGCAAAGAATTGGCGGCAGAATCGACGTAACAAGTACTGTCGGCGAAGGAAGCTCTTTCAAAGTACTCATTCCTCTCGTCGTGCCTGACCTGACAGAATCCGAACCCACTCCGCCCGCCGAAAAAACTGTTAAACCCGCGCCCGAACCCGCTCTCCCAGAAGGACAACCCAAACCATTGGTATTGCTCGTCGAGGACGAAGCAATCAATCAGATGCTTGTCATGCGGCTCATCGGCGAGATTGCGCGCGTGGACATTGTCGATTCCGGCGAAAAGGCTATCGAATATTGCCAAGATAGAGTCTATGATTTGATTCTTATGGACATTAACCTTGGGAAAGGCATGACTGGGATTGTTGCCACCGAAATCATTAAGACAAATCCTGAATATGTGAATACTCCAATTGTCGCTCTAACGGCATTCGCAATGCTTGGCGACAAAGAAGAATTCCTAAGGCGCGGCATGACACATTACATATCCAAGCCATTCGACAATAATGAATTCTTGAATCTGGTTTTATCGTTACTAAATATGAATTTTAATTGATCAGGGCGTATGCACCATATATTGCAATGGAGCAAGTTCCTATTAGGCTGGTATGGGTGTAATCCTACAAAAATTATGAGCCTGCCCGAAAAGTTGCCTTTGTATTTTATCGCTTATGCGGTATCAATCAGAAAGAATTACTGTTTCAGGCAATCACAAAAGCATTACACGGAAGTGCCATCGGACTATCGATACAGGAAATTTTGTCAAACTCTCGAAAATTCAAATTGGGCGAGCCATCTGCATCCAGAAAACTCTTTACCAACGGCCTCTTTTCTTTCTTTACCCTGGATTTGATTTGTCAAAATTTATTTTTTAATTATCCGTGATATATTAAAGAAGTATATATTTCTTTTTGTATTTGTACAGGATACGCAATGCAATTGAGTGTGGACACAAATATCGAACAGCATTCGAAGCCTACTATAGATAAACTTATTGATTTGCAGGTTATTAGTGGACTGTTGCAGCAATTCAATAAGCTGATACACGCCGGAGTGGCCATTGTGGACCTGGAGGGCAACGTCGTCGTCCAAGCCGGTTGGCAGGAGGTTTGTACGGATTTTTTCCGGCAAAATGAAAAGACCAGACTGAATTGTTTGGATAGCGACATCGAACTAAGCAAAAAAATTGCGAAAGGTGATTGGAAGATTTACAAATGCAAAAACGGGCTTTGGGACGTAGCCACGCCGATTTATATCGATGACGAGCATGTTGCAAATTTTTTCATCGGCCAGTTTATTTTTAATGACGATCCGATCGACTACGATGAATATGAAAAAATGGCTAAGGAATTGGGTTTCGACGTAGAAAGATTCTTTGCTGCTTTCGACAAAGTGCCGCGCTGGGAGAGAGGATACATAGACAGAGTGATGGCTTTCGGAGTAACGATGAAGGACATTATTACGCAGATGAGCTATTCAAACATTCAGCTCAACGCATCGCTTCGCGATAGGGAAAGCCTGCTGCAAACTCTGATGGACAACGAGAAAACCCTGCGAAGCTACCTTGAGAGTGCGCCATATGGAATATTTTCACTTGATAACAACTGTTCAATTCTTAGGGCAAATAAATCAACAAGCGAGATTACCGGATTCGACAATGAGGAATTGAAGAGAACTAATTTCATCGACTTATTTCCCGAAGCCGAGCATGGCCGTATAGCGGAATACTTGGCCGGTATAACCGATTGCACCCCATCCTATGTCGAGATTCCTTTCCAGCGCAAAGACGGAACCCTCAGGCACTTGAGTTTGAATACCGTCCGGCTCGATGAATCAACTCGGCTTTGCTTCTCGATGGATATACAAAACAGAATCGAGGCCGAAAATGAATCTCAGCATCATCGAGATCTGTTTTCGTCGCTTTTCAATTCGATGGTGGAGGGCGTATCATTCCACGAGCTGATCTTTGATTCCGATGGTAAACCAATTGATTATCGAATTGTTGACGTCAACCCTTCGTACGAAAGGATACTCAAGAAAAGGAGAGAAGAAGTCATAGGCCAGAGAGCAAGCACATTGTATAATATTGCTAAAGCACCGTATTTAGATGTTTATGCGAACGTGGTCCGAACGGGTAAGCCTGCGGTTTTTGAAACGAATTTCACGCCGCTCGGCAAGCACTTCCAGATTTCTGTTGTATCATTCGACCAGGATGGGTTCATCACAATTTTCACAGACATCACGAGGAGCAAACGCAACGTCGAAGAACTTCGCGAGAGCGAATTGAAATTCCGAGCTGTCTTCGAAAATATTGCTCAAGGCGTGGTTATTCAAGATATTAATGGTAATATCCTATCGGCAAATCCGGCGGCAGAGCGTATCCTTGACTTCAAGCTCGACGAATTAAAGAAAATGCAAAACTTTACACAAATATGGGACATTATTCACGAGGATGGCCGCCCAATGCCGCCAGAGGACAATCCCCCGTTTGTTGCACTTCGTACCGGAGAACCGGTTACCAACATTGCCTTCGGAATAAGGCAACATCCCGAAGAAGAGTACAAGTGGCTTTCCGTGAATTCAATTCCTCAATTCCGTCCGGGAGAAAACGTTCCATTCCAAGTGATAACCACTTTCGACGACTTCTCGTATAGGAAGAATGCAGAACTGGAAATGTACAAAAAGAATGAATACTTGGCCGCCGTATTCGATTCGGTCAACGATGCAATTTTCGTTGTCGATGCCGAGAACTTTCGTTTGCTCGATGTTAATGCAAAAACTTGCGAAATGTATGGATATTCGAGGCAAGCATTTATCAACAATGAGATTGTTGACCTGAGCGCAGAGATTACAGAAGCATCAATGAAGTACTTGAGAGAAAAGTTTATATTAGCCAGAAATGGAAATCCTCAGCTTTTCGAATGGAGAGCAAAAACAAATGAAGGAAAAGCCTTTTGGACCGAAATCAATGTCCGATACACGGAAATCGGCTTCGACAAAAGGTATTTCATTACAGCAAGAGACATTTCGATAAGAAAGAAAACCGAGGAGGCGCTCGTTGAAAGCGAAAAGTATTCAAGAGAATTATTCAAAAATTCTCCCATTTCGATCCAAGTCTATGACAAAAATGGATTGCTACTGGACGCTAATCACGCCTGGGAAAAACTATGGAAACTTAAACGCGAGGATTTAATCGGCAAATATAATGTTCTCAAAGACAAGCAGATTATCTCCGAGGCCAATGCCAAACACTTCAGAAAAGCATTTTCCGGCGAAATAGTTTTCCTCGACGATATGATATATGACCCTCTCATTAGCGGCTACGAAGGTCGGAAACGTTGGCTCAATGTTGTCCTGTTTCCCATTAAAAGCCTCGATGAATCGTTCCGCGTAGTTCTTATGCAGCAGGACATAACCGCGATCAAGGATTACGAAACCGAACTGATTGCGGCAAAGGAAAAAGCCGAAGAAAGCGACCGGCTCAAATCCGCTTTCCTTGCCAATATGAGCCACGAAATCCGTACACCGCTGAATGGTATCATCGGATTCACTGATTTGCTCTCGTCCTCCGGCCTGAGCGAAGAGGACAAGAAAGACTTCGTCGATGTGATCAAACAAAGCTCTTACAGGCTAATGAGAATTGTCAACGACCTGATCGACGTCTCGAAGATCGAGACCGGCCAGATGGAAATCAATTTGGATTCGTTCAATATAAATTTCTTGCTCAACGATTTATACGATTTCCATTCCCCTCTGATTGCTGCCAATGGGATCGGTATGGAAGTGATTACTTCTTTCGACGACAAAGACGCAATGATATATTCGGACGAACAAAAATTGCATCAAATACTGATGAATCTGATTAGTAATGCAATCAAATACACCAAAAATGGTAAAATCACAATCGGATACACTGCCTCGGACGGATATATCCGATTCTTCGTAACCGATACCGGCAAGGGGATCGCCACCGATTCTCAAGGAATCATTTTCGATGGCTTTCGCCAGGAGGATCAATCGCTTTCCCGTCAGTTCGAGGGCGTCGGATTGGGGCTTACGATCTCGAAGGGATACGTCGAGATACTGGGCGGCACGATCGGGGTCGAATCCAAAGTGAACGAAGGCTCAACCTTCTTTTTCACGATCCCAATGGTCAGAAATGCTGATTCAAAAAAAGAAGAAAACAAACCGGAACCAAGGACTCCGACCGACAAGAGTACGATATTGATCGCCGAAGACGAAGATGTCAGCTTTAATTACATTAGCAAAGTAATCAGCCTTAACACACGTTTCAAAACGATTCGCGCAATAAACGGACGCGAAGCAATAGACCTGGCCATTTCTTCCGAAGATATTTGTTTGATTCTCATGGATATTCGTATGCCCATCCTGGATGGGTACTCGGCTGCGCGGCAGATCAAGGCCTTTTCGCCGGATATACCAATCGTTGCGCTGACCGCATTTGCCCTCGAGGGCGACGGCGAGAAATCCCTGGAGGCCGGCTGCGACTACTACATTCCGAAACCCGTCGAAGCAGTAACCGTCCTGAAAACAATTCGAGATATACTCGGAGAGTAATTGGTTGGCTCTATAACGTTTTGTATGGGTATTTAACTCAACCTCAAAGAGTTAATTAACCTTCGTAAGTTCAGATGTATCGAAACAAAATCGAACCTCAATACATAATATCTACTTAAATATCATGTGGTTATCAATAACACACCCCTAAATCCCCTCTTCCTAGAGGGGACTTAAAAAACATATTAAGATACACTAATAATATATTTAAATGTGTTCTTATCCCCCTCTAATAAGAGGGGGTTAGGGGGGTGCCACACAGTATTATTGATATGCTGAATTTTTCATATAGAATAGTTACTACATCTTTGTTGTATGAACTTGTACCCACACAAAGCGATATAGAACCAATTAACTTTACGCTCCGAATAACTACAACGACCCTATCGCTCATTGGGAGCAATAGGGCCGTAAATCTTTGCCAGATGGCAATTACAGATTTGCTAATCTTTTCTGCGCAGTCCTAAGTTTTCGCCAATCTCATGAGATATTTCTAAATCAGGCGAATCCTTTCCGATTGAGTCATGCGGTACGTTGAGGAATTGTTCATCTTGTTTTAAATCATTCCTAAGCGCTTCAGGAAGTTCAGTAAATTCAAATGCGAGTTTCTTTGCGTCGGCGTCCAATCGCGCCGTGATTTTCGTTCCGGGGCGTACGTTCCCGCGCAATAGCTCGTCGGCGAGGTCGTCCTCGACGTATTTCTGGAGTGCGCGGCGAAGCGGGCGGGCGCCGAAACGTTCGTCGAAACCTTTTTCAACGAGGAAATCCTTCGCGTCTTCGGCAAGTTCGAGCGTCATGTTGTTCACTTTCAATCTATCGAGCAAGAGCGAGAGTTGGATGTCGATGATTGAATATATACGCTCTTTGTCCAGCTTGCGGAAGATAATGAAATCGTCGATTCGATTGATGAATTCGGGGTTAAAAAGCGTTTTCATCGAATCTTCGATTGTATTCTTCATCTGGTCGTAGTCGTTGTCGGCAGTTTGCTCGGCGAACCCGATGCGTCCACCAAGTTTCAGGTCTTTCGTGCCGACGTTCGACGTCATTATGATAACGGTATTCTTGAAATCAATTTTGCGTCCAAGCCCATCGGTAAGGATGCCGTCATCGAATACTTGCAATAGGATATTGAACACGTCCGGGTGCGCCTTTTCGATTTCGTCCAAGAGGATGATGCTGTATGGCTTGCGGCGTACCTTTTCGGTCAGCTGGCCGCCCTCTTCGTATCCGACGTATCCCGGAGGCGCTCCGGTGAAGCGGGAGACAGCGAATTTCTCCATATATTCGCTCATGTCGATTCGCACGAGTGCGTCTTCGCTGTCGAACATCACACGGGCCAAAGCCTTGGCCAGTTCGGTTTTGCCGACGCCTGTCGGCCCCAAGAACATAAACGAGCCGATCGGCCGGCGTGGGTCTTTCAGTCCGGCGCGGGCGCGGCGAATCGCTTTAACAATTTGTTCGATGGCTTCGTCCTGCCCGACAACGATTTCCTTCAGGTCTTCGGGCATACGTAGCAGTTTTTGTGTTTCTCCTTCGGCGATACGATTGACGGGGATACCGGTCATCATCGCCACCACGTCGGAGATGTCTTCGTCGGTAACGGGGAAGTAAGTGCGGTTGGCCTTGTCTTCCCATTCTTCTTTAGCCGAGTCGAGGTCCGAGCGGAGCCGTTTCTCGAGATCGCGCAAGCGGGCCGCCTCCTCGAAGTTCTGTTGTTTGACCACTTTGTTCTTTTCGTTCCGAGTGGATTCGATTTGTTCCTCCAAATCGATAATTTTCCTTGGCACGTCGATATTGGCCAGGTGCACTCGGGCGCCTGCCTCGTCGAGCACGTCGATGGCCTTATCGGGGAAGAAACGGTCGGAGATGTAGCGTTCGGAAAGTTTCACGCATGTGTCCAAGGATTTCTCGGAATAGCGGACAAAGTGATGGTCTTCGTATTTGTCTTTGATGCTTTCCAGGATCGTACGAGTTTCCTCGGAGCTGGGCTGTTCGACCAACACCTTTTGGAAGCGGCGGTCGAGAGCGCCGTCCTTTTCGATATATTGGCGGTATTCGTTCAGGGTTGTTGCGCCAATGCATTGGATTTCGCCGCGTGAGAGGGCGGGCTTGAGCATGTTCGATGCGTCCAGCGAACCGCTTGCGCCGCCTGCGCCCACTATTGTATGAATCTCATCAATAAATAGGATAACGTCTCCTGCTTTTTCCAATTCCGTCATGACAGCTTTCATGCGCTCCTCGAACTGGCCGCGGTATTTGGTTCCGGCGACGAGCGAGCCGAGGTCCAGCGCGACGATTCGTTTGTCGAACAGGGTGCGAGGCACTTTTTTCTGCACTATACGCAGAGCCAAGCCCTCGACGATTGCGGTCTTGCCCACACCTGGTTCGCCGATGAGCACGGGATTATTCTTCTTCCGGCGCGTCAGCACTTGCGACACTCGCTCGATTTCGCGGCTACGGCCGATAACTGGATCCAATTTGTCTTCCATGGCCAATTTGGTGAGGTCGCGCCCAAAATTGTCGAGTACGGGCGTTTTGATTTTCTCTTTGGCCGATGATTTGGGTTTCTGTTGCGCTGCCGGGCGTGGGGCCGAGCTTTCCGATGGCTTGCCGCTAAGTATAGCGTCCAACTCGCGGCGGACAGCGTCGTAGTTCACCGAATACTGCGCCAGCACTTGGGCGGCGATATTGGATTCGTCACGAAGCAAGGACAGCAACAAATGTTCGGTGCCTATGACTTCGGATTTGTACAGTTTGGCTTCGAGGTATGTGATTTTGAGGACTTTTTCAGCTTGCTTCGTAAGAGGAATATTGCCCATTGTGATGGCATTGCCCGTTGGGCGTACGGTTTCTTCGATGCCTTTTCTGATTTTGTATATGTCAATGTGTAAGTTCTTCAGAATTTTTACGGCGATTCCTTCGCCTTCCCTTATAATTCCAAGCAATAAATGTTCGGTACCGATGTAGTCATGGCCCATTCGCAACGCTTCTTCGCGGCTCAACTTCAATACGTCGTTCACCCTATTTGAGAAGTTTCCTTCCATTTTCTCCGTCTGTTAGATTATTGTAACAAAAGCTTCAATTCATGTTTTCAAATCTGCGGCGGTGCCAATGCACCACTTATGAATAATTGACGTTAGGAATTATAAATCATTTTATTTATTCCGATTTTCGTACTTGTCAAATTATCCACAACTTAGCCCGTTTGCGATTTCGCACGGCGGCAAAGGTTGAATCTGAATAGCAAACAACCAGACAAAACACATTGCAGTACATACGAAATTCAGCAACTTCTAATATAATAATTAGTTCGATAATGAAAAAATATGAATTTTATTTTAGCTGGGAGAGAACTTGCTGGGAATGCTATGTTCGAAACTCGTACTACCACTCCGCGAGTGGTAGTACGAGTAAATTCATAGACTAACGGCAGATGCAAAGGTTTATTTGCTCTCCCAGCCCAAGTGAGAATTCTAAAAACATACTGGCTAAATAAAGTTGGGTGTGGGCAAGCAACAATTATTGATTTTCAGGAATGAATGTAAGAATTGGTTCTATAACGAATTGAATATATTCTGTCCCCAATACAATTGCATCCTTCAAGATGAGTAATAGTTGCGGACCGATACCGCGTAGCGGTTGTTGTGTTGTAGAAGATGTATCTCTTTGAATCTAATACCGCATAGCGGTTGTTGTATAATACTCTACATGAATCCACCAAACAAATAAAACATTCGCTACGCGAAATCTTGCTTAAAAATTAAACAATATGCTACAAAACAACAACCGCTCGCGCGGTAAAGTAGCATTATAATTTTAACAACTCGCTTAAAATAGTATTTGGTACAGTACCCACACAAAACGATATTGAGCCATGATAAAAGATCCAATCTGCCAAGAGAATTCTATATACTACAATAAAAGCAACTGATTCTCACTTCGATTGTTCCTTAATAATATTATAAAGATTTGCTTGCTGCAAAACCTCAGATTTCTTGTTAATCAATTCCTCTATTTTTTCTGATCCGCCGGCGAGCATAGTAAGCGTTTTAATTGAGAATAATTCATTTTCCATTATCAAAAAATAATCAGAGATAAAGTATTCAATCCCATTTTTACCAATTATGACCAATCCAACTGTTTTGTATCCAGAGCTTTCATTGGCACTCGATTCTTTGTTTTTGAAAATCTCCGGCTCGATGTGATTTTCAATGGCAATTAAACGCCTGAATTTGTTCTCTTTAATACAATAAAAACGTGTAATTGAATCATTATTGCACAGTATCATAAAGTCATGTGTGTGGGTAATATTGGTATCGACGTAAAACTTTGAAATAAAATCTTCATTGCTAATTGGCTTACTAAACTCTAATTGATATAACGCGCAATGCTCCATCATGTTGAGCCATGTATTCGGTTGAAGAGCGCTGTCCTTCTTGAATGCAAACAGGGCACTGTCTATGTATATCAACCTATCAATATGCAACGGAGAAGCGCAACTAACCTCATTGATTGCACGATATTCGTCAAATCTTGCTTTTATTATCCGACTGACGCTGTCTGAAGAATTGAATAGAGTATTCAATTGACTCTTCGAGACGCAAGTGCATGCAAATAATAAGCAAATAGTGATTACGCAAGATTGTAGTGTTTTGTTGTTCATTTTTTGTAATACTAAATAATAATAAACTCAGTACAAATATATGTTGATCCCATTCCCGCTCGGAGGTGATCAAGCCCTACAGTTTGTTGGCATTGTCATCCATTTCCTTGCTAAAGGAAATTATTATGATCTGACAAAAACTCTCTTAAAGTTGTCATTCAAAAATCCCCTTATTACTTTCATTGCTGGGGCGGATCATATACAGGATCCACTCGTTATTTTCGAACTTGAAATCGAAATCAGCAGAGTATTGATAGTCTTTTGACGTAATAATAACACCATATCTCTTATCATCAGTATTAGAAATATAACCCCAATTTGCTCTGCCTTGACTCTTTGAAATTTCTTCTAAAATTCTAAAATCAGTATCAGACAAACTATCATACAATACTAATCTTATATTATTTGACTTGCAGATACTGTCGGCTTTGGTCGGATTCATCAAAATGGAAGGCACACACCGAGTGAGTTTGTTTCCCGTTACGCCTTGAAGCCCGCAAGACGCTACAACTATTGATAAAATACTTATAAAAAATAACACTCTTAATTTTCCAAATAATACATATTTAATCACTCAATCAACGGCTCTAGGGAATGTGAAAGTTTGCATGCGGGAAGCGGGCTGTCGTGGGATCGCATCGGCTGAAGCTTTTTCTTGCTCTCCGCGCAAAATAGAGAATGGCCAAAGAACTCAGAATTTGATTCGTTGTATTAAAATAAAATTAGGAATTTCCAAAACCAAGAACGAAATAACATTTTTCGCCTAATTCATTTGCCGTTTTCAATGCTTTTTCAACACACTCAATAGCATAGTCGCAGCTTCGATTTGAGTAATCTGCGTCGCTTTCATTCTGATTTGGTTGAATATACCAACTAAGATAATGATAGCCAAGCCCCCATTTGTGAATAGCATATATAAGTTTACCATCTTGCTCAGTTACAATTTCAGCCCCACAAATCTTTAATTTCGATGACCTGATCAATTCAATTGCATATAAAACCTTTGATTGATCAAGAGCGTATTCACTTGAAAATTCATCAATATCAGTAATAGCTCTTCCATTATTTTTGATATACTCATTGATCATAGCAACACTCAGTTTATCTTCTTTTACACTTGAACAACCAATAACAATAATTGCAAGTAGAAATAGTAGAATTCTCATGAATAATCCCATGGATATTGATAAAATCTGTATTCCATCACACCTGCCCCCAAACGAACCACTCAGAAAATTACTCCATCCACCAATTCCAGAAGTTCGTGGGCGACTATCTGCCGGCGAAGACCTTGAGCAGGGCGTCGAGTGCGTCCACAGCTTTGGTCAGTACTGCTTCGTCCTTGATCGGTATGTTCAAACTCATTTCTCCTGTGTCTTTGTCTTTTCGGACCAATGATTCGACAAGCGCCTTGCCGCTGCCCGGATTTGCAAGCGTCTTGCTGAGCTTTTGCAGGAAATCAATTCCCGAAACGAAAAGCCCCGGCATGGGATCTTCGGGTAGTGTGGTGGCGGGTTCGGATTCGGCCGCTTGGCTCTCTGGTGCGCTTTCGGCGGCGATTGGTTGGTTATCGGCCTCCGCCGGGGTGGGAGCTTCCTGGCTCTCAGTCGTTTCCGCTTGGCCATAGACCTCGATCTCTGTGGGTTCTTCTTCGTCGCTTGTGCCCGGGGCGAATGGCGCATCGGTCAGCGTCCCGACCGTTTCCATGAGCCGTTTGAACTTATTATTGTCGGCGAATACTTGGTCGTCTCCATTGTCCAAGACACCGGCAAAAACGGATTTCTTGAATTTGATCAAAGAGAGCATTCGCTCCTCGATGCTGTCTTTCGTTACAAAATTCAGGACGTTGACGTGTTTGTTCTGGCCCAAGCGGTGCACTCGGGCGATGCGCTGCTCCAGCACTGCAGGATTCCACGGTATATCCATATTAATCAGATTGTTAGCCGCTTGGAGGTTCAGCCCGACTCCTCCGGCGTCTGTCGAGAGGAAAACGCGGCTTTCCGGCTTGGATGCAAAATTTTGCAATAGAACTTTCCGCTTCGCGCTCGGCACTCCGCCGTGCAGGTATTCGTAGCCGCAGCCGATTTTGTCAAGCTCGGAAGCGATAATGCGTGTCATTCGTTCCCATTGGCTGAAGACGACAACTTTTTCGTTGCCCGATTCGAGAATCTCGCCCAAGACGTTCATTAATTCTTCGATTTTTGTATCGTGGCGGCTGCTTTGGTCGAGTATGTATGTGCTGTCGCAAACCATCCTCATGCAATTAAGCGATAGTATCAGCCTTTCGCGATCCTTTTCGGAAAGGAATTTGTTCCTCTTCCATTTGTTGTGCAAGCGCGCCACTTGTTCGGAGAAGTCCTGGTGAATCGACATTTGCTGGCTCGTGGCCGGGACGAAGAAGTTTTGGTCGATTCGCTCGGGCAGTTGCGTCAGCACGTCTGCTTTCTTCCTTCGGACCAAAATGTCGCCGAGAGTGGCGGTGATCTTGTTCAGGTCTTTGTATCCGATCACTCTCGTTGTGTCGTCGGTGATTTGGTGTTCGGCCAGGAAGCGGAACAGTGCGCCGAGCTTGTATCTGTCGATAAATTCGACAATCGAGTGCAATTCCTCGAGCCGATTCTCGAGCGGAGTGCCTGTGAGGACGATTGCAAATTCGGATTGGATTTGCTTGACGGCCTGGGCGGTTTTTGTCTTCCAATTCTTTATGCGTTGGGCTTCGTCGAGTATGACCACGTCCGGTGCGAATTTTTCGATGGAATTGATGTCTCTTTGGACGGAATTGTAGCTGGTGATTTTGAAGAACGAAGCGGATTCGTATTGCTTGCTGCGCTTCAGGTAGCCGCCCTCGACCACATCGGCGCCGCGCTGAGTGAAGCGTTCGATTTCGCTTTTCCATTGGTATTTGAGGGACGTCGGGCACACGATAAGCACCCTTTCGGCTCCGAATTCCCGCGCCAATATTTCGACTGTTGCGAGCGCTTGGACAGTTTTCCCCAGGCCCATTTCGTCTGCAATCAGGCAGCGCCCGGCCATTGCCGCCCTGATCACGCCTTCCTTTTGGTAAGGATAGAGTTTGGCATTGATCAAACCGTCGAGCGCTGGGTCGAGCGCGCCCAATGGATATTTCTTCTGGAGTTGCTTGCGCCGTTTGCCCGCCGTGCGCACGTCGATGATATAATCCATCGCGTCCTGGTAAGTGCGGAAATCGGGATCGAGCGCGACGATTTTTTCCAAGAAATTTTCGATTCTTCCGAAGGCCGAATCCTTCAGGAAGCCGTTTTTGAGGAAATACTTCGATGACAGTTCGGCAATTTCGTCGTGGTTCCGCTCGCCGATGCGCAAGTAAACTTTCCTTTCGGCTCCGTAGCGCAGGCTGAGCGAAGAGTAGTATTGGACGTTGCCCTTGCGGAGCAGCCGCAAGCGCTTGGGGCTTTCTTCGATCTCTTTGAATACGTACTCGATGTGTTTGCAGGTGCCGAGCAGGTTGATTTTGAAATCTGGGCACGAGCAGAAGTTAAGCCCGGCATGCTCGGACCTGATGGCCACTTTGTAGGTTTTGCCGGATTCGGGATTGTACACCAAGTAATCGGAGAAAACAGGGCTGTCGCCTAAGTTTTCAACTTTGAAATTCTGCGACTGGACGTATTGGCGGCGAAGTGCGGCCTGCCATTCGTCGAGCGTCATATTGTCCGGTTTGTGATGATATGGGATTTTCTTTTCGGCCTTTTCGGTTTTTGCGGCTTGTTTCTTTTTTTTCGGATCCTTACCGAATTTTTTGTCGAGTTTGTAGAGCATAACCATATTATTATTCGCAGTATTTCAACAATTCACAAATTTAGCAAACAGCGACAATACATGAAACTAATAGATTTGCACATTTTAATAATTTCCGGGTGGGCGCGGCATGGCGCTCCCCCAAAGCAATAATTAACATCCAGATATCCTTGGTCGCAGTTTTTATTGTGGAGGAAAGTTATTGATCAAAGAAGTGATAACCGCCTGGCGGGAACGATAAAAGTGATATAATTCAATCCCTATTTACTTGCATTTGCGATTCATCACCGGAAAAGTAATCATTCAATCGACAACACATAATATCGAAGAACCACAAGATATTTGTTCACACACTTGTCCAAAAAGATTTAATTTGAAAAATTCAAAAAAAATGGCTATTATC
>CAZSWR010000064.1:0-22097 GCA_964610885.1 uncultured Hyphomicrobiales bacterium
TGGAGATATTCATGATGAAAAAATCAAGAAATATCGAAATTAATCGATTTGTCCTAACTGCAATAATAGCTTCGGTGCTATGCTTAGAGCCTTTTATTGCCGCAGGGCAGGGCAGCGCTCCCCCGCAAGCCAAGCCGGCAAGCGCCCAAACCAAAACTGCGAAACCCGCAGAGGTCAAAACAAAGAAATACCAAGACGAATACCAAGAGCTTGACGAGAAAGTTCAAACGACGAAATCACGCGACGCCATTAACACCGAAATAAAAAAAGCCGATAACTATTACAAGCGCGCCCTGCGCTTCGTAAAGAATCGCGATGTTACCAGTGCCGACAAATTCTTCAAATCAGCTTTGAAAATTCTCAGCGACCTCGAAAACGTCAATGGTATTGAAAATTTTGACAATTACTATGACCTGCTCCAGTCAATTATCGACGACTACGAGATGTTCGTAGCCAATATCGACGAATTGAACGAAGACCCACCGGTCAATATGGTGCGGAACAAAATTTCGAGAGAAGCAGAAAAAATCAAACTTCCCTCCACAAAAATCAATTCTATCGGCACGAGGAAAGATAGCGCCCAAGCAGGCAAACAATTACCAGGGAACCTGCCGAAGATCGAAGGCGAATTAGTTACACTCGAAGGCCTGCCCCCGTTCATCCTCCCCAAAACGGAAATACCATTGGACATAAACGAACACGTCCAGAAATACCTGACATTCTTTTCCCAAGCCGAAAATGGCCGTAAATTTATGTCGCACTGGCTCAGCCGCACCACCAAATTCTTCCCAATGCTCCGCCGTATGGCCAAGGAAGAAGGCGTCCCGGAGGAAATCGTTTTCCTTTCGATCGTCGAAAGCGGTCTGAACCCAACCATCACATCCAAGGCCGGAGCAGTCGGGCTTTGGCAATTCATGAAGATGACCGCGAAGGACTACGGACTGAATACCAACTCCTCGTCGTGGGTGGACGAAAGGCGTAACCCCGAAAAAGCTACTCGGGCAGCTTACAAATTCCTCAGGAACCTCCATTCGCAACTCGGCAATTGGCACCTGGCCTTCGCCGCATATAACTGCGGGCTGGGACGTATCCAACGCACCATCAGGCAAAGCAAAATCAAGAATCCCGACTTCTGGCAGTTGCGCCCCTTGCTGCTCAACGAAACCAAACAATATGTGCCCCAATATATTGCTATGGTGATCATCGCCACGCAACCAGAAGTCTTCAAATTCGATAAACAAGTGGTCCAGTACCAACCCGAATACAAATACGACACGCATCCGATCACCGAACCGATTAAACTGGCATCGCTGGCCAAATGCGCAGGCGTTAGCGAAGATGATATCAAAGCACTCAATCCTGAATTGATCGAGAGCTTCACTCCGCCGGACGTCCAAACATACAATCTGCGTATCCCGGTCGGCTCGAAGCCTAACTTTGCGGTGAACCTTGCTTCGCTCACTCCCGAAGAAAAACAACCTTGGATCGAGTATCCAGTCTCGAAAAAAGAATCGCTCCGTTCGATCGCTTCCACATACAATATCCCAGTGGACAAATTGGCATCGCTGAACGATATCGATAATCCCAAGAAAAAACTTTCACCCGGAACCATCCTCAGAATTCCGCTCAACTATTCCAAAAAGATCGAAGAAGCTAATTTAGCAAGCAACTCCGACGACGGCGAGGACGAAAACGTAGAGGCTGAAAACACCGCCGACCAGCCCTCGCAAGAGCAAACACAAGCATCAGATTCTACGGCTCCGGCCGCTCCCACTGCCAAGGCCGCACCCGCAAAAAAAATCAACAAACAACTGGCAGCCGTCGAAAGACAATTGAAAAAAGTCGAACCCAAGAAACGCGGCGGCAAACATACAAAAGTAGTCGAAGAACCTGAGACAGAAACCCACACAGTGAAGAAAGGCGAATCGCTTTCGTCGATAGCTACCAAATACGGAGTAACTCTCGCCGAACTGCGCAACCTGAACGGCATGAGCGACGAAGAGGAAACTATTGCCGCCGGTGCGAAAATCAAGGTGCCCGGCAACTCCGACGGTGACGATTCAGATGACAGGCCCAGCAAAAAATCGAAAAAAGCCGACAAACCTAAAATTGTCAAGCATAAAGTTACCAAAGGCGAAACGCTTGCCCGCATCGCAGACGATTACGGCACGACTATCGACGCAATCAAAAAACTTAACGGACTGAAGAAAAAAGCAAAAGTCAAACCCGGCCAAACCATCAAAGTGAAGACCGGCGGAGACTACGCAGACAACAGCAAAGAAAGCCGCTCGCAAGCCAAACAAGTCGTGCACAAAGTGAAAAAAGGCGATAACCTCGGCACAATCGCCGCCAAATATGGCGTTACCGAAGAGCAAATCAAAAAATGGAACCCGAAAGAAGTCGATGGAAACAAGATTATCGCCGGAGACAAATTGAAGATTCGCCCGACTGAAGTCTCAAAGGGTAGCTCGCAGGCCTCGTCGAAAAAGGTCAAGAACCTGCCCAAGAACTACAAAGTTCGCAAGGGCGACACATTGGAATCGATTGCCAAGAAATTCGGCGTCAGCGAAAAGTCCCTCAAGAAAAACAACAAAGCTATTGCCAAGGGAAAACTCAAAGCCGGCTCATCGATCAGGATCCAATAATCGATACCTCTCCCCTATTATTCAAACTCCCGCATGGCGCTTCCGTGCGGGAGTTTTTTTATAAACAGTGATTACGATGAAGGTTTTTTGTAGGGGCGGGTTCCGAACCCGTCCAAGGATTAGTTGATGTGATAATATGTTGATGTGGTGATTGCTTTTGTGTCAATATTTACTACTATTTGAAATTGTAGCAAACTATATCATCAACAGTATCAATCGTTTAAGCCTTCCCCTCCTTGCCAAGGAGGGGTACCCGAAGGGCGGGGTGGTTATCAAAGATCTTGAACTTTTGGAGTGTGGCAGGTCTTCTTTCTACTTGCTACTTTTACCTTTTTACTTGCAACTATTTTCACCACATCATAAAATATGTTCAGACTTCGAACAAGCTTCTCGCATGCCATACAAATCTTGCGTATATTTTTGCGAACAATTTCTCGATGGATTGCCGATCCGAAATGTTATCGCTTTACTGATTCATTTTTTTTATTATATTGCAAAATGAATTGAAAATCAACTTGGAGTTAACCGTGCAGACAATGTCAGTAATTACAACTATTAATGCAGACAGTTTGGTGTTGGCCGGGGTTTCGGCATTTAATGGCAAGAAAGTTCGAATCACTATCGAAGAAGAGCCTCTCGAGAATAATGCTAAGCATCAAGCATTTTTCGATTTAGCTGGCAAGATTGACATTGACTACCAAACTGTCGAAGACTTGAGATCGGAGAGTATGCTGTGATACTTGTTGACTCAAATATCATAATTGATTTTTGGCGAACTGTCTTGTCTTGAACTAGAGTTGACTTGCTTCTTTTACCTTTTTACTTGCAACTATTTTCATCACATCTGACAGAACCTTCGGAAAGTTGAGGCGCTCATTTTCATAAAAAAGCACCGAACCCATATTTCAGGAGTTCGGTGCTTTTATGTTATTGGTTGTGCATGCAATCCTTAGCGCAGAGGCGAGGGATTACATTTTGCCGCCGCGTTTCAGGATGTCGTGGGCGATAACCATCTTCTGGACTTCGGTTGTGCCCTCGAAGATACGGTTGATGCGCGAATCGCGGTAGAAGCGTTCGATGGGCATTTCTTTGGAGTAGCCCATGCCGCCGTGGACTTGCATTGCCAAATCGACGCATTTGTCCAGGCCTTCGCTGGCTACGAGTTTGCACATTGCCGATTCGCGCGAAAGCATTGTTTTCGCATCGTATTTGGCTGCTGTGCGGTAGAGCATGGACTCGATTTTATAGATTTCGCATGCCATATCGGAAATCATTGCCTGAACTGATTGGAAGTTGGCAATTGGTTCGCCGAATTGTTTTCTTTCTTTGGCGTAGCGGACGCTAAGTTCGAGCATTTCCTTGCAAGCGCCGAGGCAGGCAGCGCCCAAGCCCAAACGGCCGGCGTCGAGTGTCTTCATGGCGATAAGGAAGCCGCGGCCTTCTTGGCCGATCATGTTTTCTTTGGGAACGCGGACGTTATCGAATGTGAGCGTCGAGGTTTTCGAACCTTTGATACCCATTTTCTTTTCGGGTGCGCCGGGGGTGAATCCGGGTGTGCCTTTTTCGACTACGAACGATGTGATGCCTTTGGTGGTGCGGGCGTAAACTGCGAATACATCGGCGAAGGGGCCGTTTGTGATCCACATTTTCTCGCCATTGATAACCCATTCATCACCGTCGAGTTCGGCTTTGGTGCGGAGGTTGAAAGCGTCCGAGCCGGCACCGGGTTCGGTGAGGGCAAAGGCAGCAATTTTTTCGCCTTGGGCGCAGGGTGTTACGTATTTTTTCTTCAATTCTTCGGAGCCGCCCAAATAGATCGAGTTCGTGCCGATCGAAACGTGTGCGCCAATGAATGTGGCGGTCGAAAGGCAGGCGTGGCCGATTTCTTCTTGGACCATGCAGTATCCGACTTCGCCGAAGCCGCTGCCGCCGTATTCCTCTGGGAATGCTGCGCCAAGGAGGCCAAGCTCGCCGATTTTCTTCATAATATCTTCGGGAATTGCTTCCTGTTCGTCTATTTGGTGCGCTACGGGGCGAAGTTCGTTGTTAACGAAATCGCGAACCATGTCGCGAAGCATCAATTGTTCTTCGGTGAATGCGAAATCCATCTTAATTCCTTTTGTAATGTGATTTATAAAACATTAATTTTCCAGTTTAATCGAGAAAACTCTCTGGTTCCTTCGATCGTTGCCCCTCGAAAGCAGTGCGAAACTGGGTTGGCCGTTTCCTCTTGGTTGCCTTGGGGCGGTTTTGTTTAAAAGAACGTTTTTTCCATTAAGTGTTAATTATAGAAAAACTTAAAATTACGGATTTTTCTCGAATTAACAAAATTTAATTTTCCAAGCTACGGACTGGTCGAAGAAATTATACAAAATTGTGCGTTAGAAAAACCCTCAACCCTCAAATCCCTTTCTCCCAAAGGGCGACGAGGGACTTATTTAAAAAACACTTTTTCTTACTCCCTTCTCCTGTCGGGAGAAGGGCCGGGGATGAGGGTATAGCAAAAATGTCAAATTTCACTAATAATTCGGGATCAATTAATTCCAAATATGTTCATATTAAAAAAACACCTTCCCGCGCTGATTTCGACATTTGCGGGAAGGTGCTCAAAAAATTGAACGCCGCTTATTTTTCGTTGGGCTGGTTCTGTGGGTTGGCGTTGAGCTTTTTGCCATCCGAGAACGTAATCGATTCGGGCACCCAAAGCGGAATCACGTTCGGCAGTTCACGGAATGCTTTGTCGAACGGCACGTCGGGATTGTGTTTCCAGAGTTCTTTGTGTTCGATTTCTGTGTTTGGTTTCAGGTTCGCATTGTCCCAATTGACGGGCAGCACCTTGATGAGCTGGCTCTGTTGGTTCACGAAGCGGATTTCGCCTTTGATTGCCTTAATCTCTTTGGCTGAATTGTTTTTGATAAAGAGCTGGCATCCGTCCATATTGATTGTATCGTTTTGCGCCATCAGCTTCTGAGCGCCGCGGACGGTGAGAGCCAAGGACATCTCGAGTCTGTTCGCTTGGGCCACCAGCGCGGCATAGGTATTCGTTTTGGCAAATGCCTTTTGGGATTCGATCACTTGGCCGATTGTTTTGCCCACGATCGAGTCTTTGACTTCGCCCAGACGAGTGATGCCGCCGACCAAGTACTCAGTTTCTTCCTTCGAGAGCGAACCTTCGTCTTTGATTTTGGTCATCAGTTCGGCCAGGTTCGAGCTTTCGATTTTTTCGCCAAGGAATTTAGAGCTGGATTTCTGGCAGCTTGCGAAAGGTGTGAGTAAGGCAACAATCGCCATAATTACAATTGCTTTGCTTAAGTTTTTCATTCAATCATCTTTCAGAGTTTATTGATTATTTTTTCAATTTTCCACAAACAACAAAAATAACTCTTTATTTCAAATTACGCAATTATTTATAATTAGATGATGTGGTGATGTGAGGATTAGCTGATATGATGATTAGTTGATGTGGTGATTGGATTGTAGGGCAGGATCCAAACCCGCCCCTACAAATCTTCTCAAGTAGAAAGTTGAAAGTAACAAGTTGCAAGTAGAAGATTGTACGGTTCTAAATAGAATTGACTTGATAGTTGTACCTTGTACCTTGCTACTTGCTACTATTTTCACCACACCACGTTCAATCGCTCGCCGCAGTGCGGGCAGAGGGCGTATTTCGAGGCGTTGTCCTTGAGGATGGCCACCTTCAGCGCGGCCATGCCGCTGCGCTCGATCACCAAACGGCTGCACTCGGGGCAGTACGTGTTCCCGACGTCTCGCAGGTTCGTGTTGCCAATGTAGATATATTTCAGGCCGAACGATTCGGCTGTATCTTTTGCTTCCAGCAGCGTGTCGGTGGGCGTCGGCGGGCGGTTCGTCAGGTGGTAGCGCGGGAAGAAACGCGAGAAATGCAGCGGTATTTCCGGCGAGACTCCGGCCACGAACTCGCAGAGCCTGTCGAGGTCCGCCTTGGAATCGTTCTCGCCGGGGATCACCAAGTTGATTATTTCCATATGAATCAATTCGCGCAATTCCCAGATCCGCTTCACGTTATCGAGGACGGGGCGCAGGCGGCCGCCGCAAACCGTGCGGTATTTCTCGATATCCATGAACTTCAGGTCGATATTGATCGCCGAGACCAATCGCTCCTTTTCGACCAAGTCGAGCAATTCGTGGCTGAAGAACCCGTTCGAGACGAAGACGTGGAACAGCGAGCGCGCCCAGCTTTTGTGGCGAGCGGCCAGTATGACGTCTCGGGCGAACTCAAAGAAGATTGTCGGCTCCGAATATGTGTATGCAATGCCATCGACGTGGTTCTGCTGTGCCATTTCGACCACGATTTCGGGGTTAGTCAGGTCCCCGTCGAACGCGAAGCCGCGCTCGTGCGCCCTTTGCGAAAGCGAACTGTTTTGGCAGAATATGCAGGAAAAGTTGCATCCGGGCGTGCCGAACGATAGGACTTTCGCGCCGGGTTTGAAGTTGTAGAATGGCTTTTTCTCGATCGGATCGATTGCGAAGCCTTCCACGGCGCCGTAAGTGGCAGTGAGCAGTTTCCCTTGGGCGTTTTTGCGCAATCGGCACTTGCCGAACTTGCCATCCGGGATAGTGCAATAGTGCGAGCACAGCAGGCATTGGACTTCGCCGCCGTCGCACGCGCGCCATAGCAGGGCCGGTTCGTATGTGGTCTGGTTATTCATTAAAAATTAAGCCGATTATCAAGAATTCCATTCTCAACGCAAAAACTGACAAAGTTCAAATATACAATATTTTCATGAAAAACAAACCAGCATGGAAAACCGACAATCCTTGCCGAGCAAATACACAATCCAATTTTCAATTCGTGGAATATTCAGATTCCATCCGCTCGCACTTCTTTTGTCTGCCATGTTAAAATTATTGTTAAGTTTGTAGAATATGATGTATTTGATAAATCGAAGCCACTATGAACCAACTAATCCTTGTGGAAAAACTCGAAATTATGCGTCGAATAGACATAACATGGTAAGTCATCCTGAACAATGTGAAGGATCCAAAGAATATGGATTCTTCGCCTGCGGCTCAGAATGACAAAAACACATAATTAAAGTTCAAATCAACTTAATCAGAGGTTCAGACATTTTAAATTCTTTCAACAATATAAGGAGCGCACATGAGCACAATCGACCAAGAATGCTGTCCCATATTTGATGTGGAAAAATGGGATAATAAGGCATTCGACTGGGACAACAAACTCTTCATCAAAGAGAGTATGGCCACATTCTGCCACATCCCTTTCCCGCCCTCGATCGGAAAAAAAATCACCAGAATGCACAACGCCGCCACAGACCAAGGCGCAAACATACCCGAAATTAGTGATGCACTGATCCTCTTCCGGGATCCTTCCGCGTTCAAGTCCGAGCTTTTCTATGCGGTAACGAAAGAGGTCTCCGGCGCGGAGAATACTGCCATCTCGGGGAAATTCATTGCTCGTGTCTTCGACGGCAGTTATGGTAATGTCCCGAAGTTCATCAAGGAAATGGAAAAATCCCTGAAGGAAGATGGGAAAACAGCAAAAGACTACTACATCCACTACGCATATTGCCCGAAATGCGCCAAGAAATATGGGCACAACTACATGATAATTTTTGCGTTGGTCTGAGCCAACGTGGCGAGCATGAGTGGAATGTTCTATTCTTCCATATGCTTCATAATGCCGTAGCGCAGGCCTTCGGTGCTGACGGTCGCTTGCCGCAGCCCGAGAGATTCGAATATCCCGGCGAGCACCAAGCAGCCGGCGGTGATAACGTCTGCACGCAGCGGGTCGATGCCGAACCTGCTCGCTATTTCCGACGAACTCATCGACAGGAATCCGCTGAGGACTTCGCCCAGCTTCCGGGCCGAGAGCGCGTACCCGTGGATCGAATCGCGGCTGTAGCCCTTTTCGCCACGCGCCACTGCCGCCACAGTCGTGGCCGTCCCGGCCACTGCATAGACCGTGCCGGCGAATTGGCCAAATCCGGTTTTCTGAATTTCCTCGCAGATAAAATCTTTCGCTGCCAGCACTTCCGCCTCGCTTGGTGGCGAATTTTTCAAAAAGCGCTCCGTCAGCCTGACTGCGCCCAGCGGAGTGGAGTGGCGTTTCGTAACAGCGCCGCAAGCGCCGGTAATAATTTCTGTGGAGCCGCCGCCGATGTCGATCACCATCGCTTCGTCACCGTTCGGGACAGTGCCGAGGAAGCTCAGCCGAGCCTCTTCCTCGCCGGAAATCACGTGCACCGGCGCTCTCATAATCTTGCTGAATGCCCCCACCACTGCTTCGCGGTTTGCGGCGTCCCTCAGCGCGCTTGTGGAGGCTATGCGAATGGAATCGACCTTCTCTTCGTCGCAAATCTTTCGGTAGCACTCAAGTATGGCGGTGGCGCGAGCGATTGCCTCCAGCCGAATTGTCCTCGAGGCGTCCACGCCCTCGCCCAGCCGAGCAATTGAGTGTTCGTCCCGCAGAATTGTCCATTCGCCACCGGCACATTCGCCGATTGCCATAAGAATCGTATTCGTCCCGATGTCTATTCCAGCTGCTTTCATAATCCCCTTTGCCAAGAATCCTATAAAAATATACAGCAAAAATACGGATAATTGTGGTGAAATGGAAATAATGGCGTTTCGCAGCTGAATGATCATTTTAGCGATGGAGCAACTTCTCGTACTCAGCCGGCCAATCGATGCCCGGAGCGTCGTGCGTGCCGTCCAAATGGTTCGCAAGCGACGGCGTGGCAGCGTACAATTTGTATCTTCGGCCGAAAAGGTTCCTGGCCGGAGAATGCAGCCATCCCTTGGCGAACATCTTAAGCGTGCTTGTGTCGCAAACGTGCCTCAGCAAATAAAACGGATTGTGCAAACGCCGCCGAGTGATCGAAAGCCACATCGAATTGTCGTAATCGTTCCGCGCATAGGTGGAGAAAGCGTCCCGGAGCCGCGCAACCGATTCGGCTCGGCCCAGAAACGTCATGCACGTTGTCGCTGCGGATTTCCACTCCCGAGCGCCGAAACTGATAAAGTCCCGCGAATGCCTGTGCAAGGGATGCGAGTAGTAGTCGGGATGGTCGTAGAGCGTAAGCAAATCTATTTCCGAATGCGAATCCAAAAAATGAACTGCCTCGGCCATTGCATTTTCCAAATAGAAATAATCGTCCTCGGCAAAATATACATACCTCGAATCCCGCACTTCCGAGAGCAGATCCAATTGCGCCCCAAAAGATCCGGGGTTCCCTGCCCTCGACAGCCGAACCATTTCGAGCCGCTCCGACGGGACATTGTCAGCAAATAGTCTCTCATACTCCTCGGGGCAGCTGTCCAATACTGCATAAAGCTTGTAATCCAAGCCGCCAAGCGCACGCACAAATGACTTCAGGCAAAGCTCGGACAGGCGGAATTTGTCGTCTCCGAAAATGGGCGGTGCTTTCGCAATTCCCGGATAAATCCTATATGCAATGGTTAGGTCTTTCATCATTTATTTTTTATTCTTCCATGCCCTACAAAAACGGAACTGTATCCTTGCCTTTTCCCGGGCAGCGCGGCAGCCAAAGAGGCCGGCAATTGAATAAAGAATGGCATTGCACAAATGGTGCGCCACGTAGCTCGCCGAAATAATACTCGCCTTCGCGGTAGAGCTGTGTTTCCCGAGGAACATCTTTTTGCTCGAAACCAACATTTCGACTGTCTCGCGGCCGAAACCCTGGCCGGAGGATGCTGCGCCGCGATAGTGCACCACAGACACATCCGGGTTGGAAACCACAGAGTACCTGCGCTCGCGCGCCCTGTGGCAGAAATCAGCTTCCTCGGTGTAGAAGAAATAATCTTCGTCGAATCCGCCGAGCGCGAGGAAAATATCGCGGTTGAACCAAAGCGCTGCCCCGTCTGCGTATTCCACTTTTTTTACTCTTCTATTCTGGAAGCACAATTCAAAAAAGGAGCACACCTTTTCTACGTATAACAGCTCCCTGAGAGCCAACCCGAGGCTTGGCGCGCGCCCGTAGCTGCGCTGGCAGCGGCCATCGGGATAGTATTGCGAGCATCCCATCGCGGCCACTTCCGGGTTTCGAGCCATGAATTCGAAACCGAGGCCGATGGAATAATCGAAAAGAGTGTCTGCGTTGGCGACCAGCACAATTGGCGAGCTGCTTTCGCGGACTGCTTGGTTGACTGCCCTGGCATAACCGGCGTTCGATTTGTTTTCGATCAACCTGGCCATCGGGAAAGCGCTTCTGATTGCTTGGCAAGTGCCGTCTTGCGAAGCATTGTCCACGACGATGACCTCGTGCGGCGCATCGCCCACCGACGCCACGACGGACGCGATGCAATCGAGCGTCATTGCGCAAGTATTGTAGCTGATGATAGCAACGGAATATTTTGTTTCTATGCCGGACAATTGACTCAACGTACCACTATCATCGTTTTCGAGACTCTGACCGAACCGGCCTTGAGCAAGTATTCGTAGTGGCCGCTGGGCAGATCTTTGACGGAAATGGGATCGGTCGAATGTTCGCCCTTCGGATAGAGCTGGTTTTCGACGGGCTTCATCACTTCGTCGCCATTTGAATTGTAAATCACGAAAGTTACTGCGCGTTCGTCCGGCACGTAGAATTTGAACTGAGTGAAATTATCGGCCGGATTCGGATAGTTTTGGAATAGCATAACGCCTTCGCTTTCGGCCGTATCCTCTTCGATGACGGACGTTACTGTGCCGTCCCAACCGGCGATCCTGGCGTATCCGTACCAAATGGCCATGCCCTTCCGCAGGCAGTTCAGGCATTCGGAATGCGCGCATCCGTCGCTGTGTTGGCAATCGGCGCAATCCTCGGGATGCAGCGTGCACCATTCCGTGGCCCAATTAGCTGTCGAAGAACCGTTTTGGTAGTTGCATCCGTCGTCGGCATTCTTTTCGAGGTAGGGCGTACCGTCTGGGCCGAAAGACTCGATATCGGCGAAGTCGAAGAGTATTTTCCCGTTCGAGCGGCAATAGCTGCGAATGCGCTCATTGTTACGGTGGAGAGTACCCTCTGCGCCCGAGCCGTCCAAATGGCCGGTGAAATACACGAATCTGACGTTCGGGTAGTCCGTTTCCAGCTGGTTCATCTGGTTCAAATAGTTATCAATTTCCGCTTCGCTCAATCCGGAAACTTGGCCGCACCAGGACCACATGACCAGATTCACTTTCGAGCCGTCAGTATTCAGCGCGTCGCGAGTGGATTGCACCCAATCGCCACTCCCGAGGTCGATGCGGTAATCGTCGATGAAGGGAAGGGCTTCGTTTGTGCCCCACGAATAGGGCGAATTTTCCCTTGCGGCCAGCATGTGCATACCGGATACAACTTGGCTGCCGTGCGAGGTGTGCCCGTAATAGACGGCGAGCTGCTGCTGGGCCTTGGCGATCCATTCGGCAGGGATATTGCCCAGGTCGGTTTTCGTGTGGTCAATAATGATGGCCTCTTTGGCCCAACCCTCTGATGCAAGAATTGCGAAGGAAAGAATTAGAAGTAGGAAAGGTTTCATGGCATTCCTTTCATAATATTACAAAATTTGTCAAAATATCATCCGCGTTGGCGCAGCGCCTCGAACAGCATAATTCCGGCCGTAACCGAAGCGTTGAGCGAATTGAGAGTACCTTTCATCGGTATTTTCACTGTGAAATCGCAGTGTTTCCTTGTGCTTTGGCGCATTCCCTCGCCCTCGCTACCGATGACGATAACGACAGGTGTGTCGTAAACGTTGTCAGTGAAATTCTTTTCGGCTTCCATTTCCGTACCGACGACCCAAAAACCGGCATCTTTCATCTTGGTGAATGCTTGGGCCAGACTGCTTACCTTTGCGATCGGGATCCGCCCGAGCGCTCCGGCAGAAATCTTGACGGCCACGGGAGTGATGGGCGAAGAGTTTTTGGCAGTGATAATGATGCCCTGCGCTCCGGCGCACTCCGCCGAGCGAGCGATGGCCCCAAGGTTCTGCGGGTCGCTGATTTCGTCCAAAGCGATAACGATCGGCAGCTTGGCCGCGGCGAATGCCGAATCAATCAGTTCGTCGATAGTGAGCAAATCGAAGTCCCGAAGCAACGCAATCACGCCCTGTGTCTTGGTCCCGGGCGGGAACGCCGAACGTTCCAAAGCAATGAATTTCCGTTTGTCGTAGTTAGCGCAGGCGATTTTATTCTTCTTCGCCGACGAATAAATCCGAGCGATCGATTCGCCCTCTGTGCCGTATGAAATGAATATTTTCTCGATCGACCGGCCGGCCGCGATTGCTTCGAGTACGGCATTTCGGCCAAATATATATGAGTTTTCTTCCATCAATACCTTTCGGTTGTAGTAATTTTTTTCAATAACATCAAGGCGAATATAATAAATCTTTGGGAATCTGTCTCGAAAAGTTTTTTTTCGCGGGCCGGCCGGCAGCGCCCATGAACCAAGGTATCCGGCATTGACAGAAGCAAATTTATCGATTTTGTGGAAACAATGTCCGCACATTAAATAAAAATGTTTTGGATTAGTTAAAAATATTAATTAATATTATGGAAGGTTAAAGTGCATAAAAGCGCAAAATATTTCTATATTTTGCTCGATATATGTAGTGTTTAGTTGTAGCAATATTCAGATACAAAAGGAATTCATGCAAAAACTCTATTACTCCATCAGCGAAATTTGCTCAATTATTGGCGAGGAAGCCCACGTGCTCAGGTACTGGGAGAAGGAATTCGGCAAACTGAAGCCGAAAAAAAACCGCGCCGGTAACCGCGTGTATTCCGCCAAGGATTTAGAGTTGCTTGGACGAATCAAGCACTATTTGCGCGATGAGAAACTTTCGCTCAAGGGAGCCCGCGAAAAATTGGACACCTACCTGGCCGGAAAGGAAGAGGCCGCCCCGGTCGCAATCGAGGCGAAGATTATCCCTCTCGCCCCTCCCGCCGCCCAAGAGGCCGAAACCAAGAGCGTCGCGAATTCCGAAATCAAGGAATTGCTTCGCGATATTTTGCAATACCTTAGGAATGAATAGGCGACGGCTGGCAATTTTATTTTGTTGGCCAGCTCAATAACGAAATGGTAATAAACATTTTTCCCTTAAATTAGAATATATGATATTGAATAGAAACTGATTTATTAATTTTTCAAAGGTTCAAATGATGCTAAATGTAAGATTACTCTTTGTATTCGCAATAGCATGTGTTGCAGCCCTTTACGGCGCGGCGGCCCAGGACTTGGATTACGTAAAGACCAAGATCGGCAGCCACGATGGCGAAGTGCTCGGCGTTTTTGTGAATGAAAAAAACACTAAAGTGGCCACCTGCGGAGTGGACGAAACAGTGAAGATCTGGTCGCTCCCCGAAGGCAAAGAGCTTCGTACACTGAAGGGCCACATCGGCTCGGTGAACAATGTTTCCTTCTCCGGCAACGACCGTTGGCTCGCAAGCGCTTCATCGGACATGACAGTGAAAATCTGGGACGTAGAGACCGGCGAATTAATCAAAACGCTCATCGGCCACAACGACCAAGTCATCGGCGTGTTCTTCTCGCCTGACGACAGCTGTACGTTCGTCGCTTCCACCAGCTTCGACCAAACCGTCAAGCTGTGGGACGTCCGTTTGGGAAGCGAAATCAAAACACTTCGTGGCCATGGGAAAGCCATCAACAACGTGGCTTATAGCTACGATGGCAAAATGCTCGCTTCGTGCAGCGACGACCTTACGGTTAGGATTTGGTCAACCGATTTGACGACAAAGACGCCCATCCGCACGCTCTATGGCCACAATGCCCCCGTGCTTAGCTGCCTCTTCAGCTTCGACAGCAAGAAAATTGCTTCGTGCGACGTGAACGGCGAAATTATTATCTGGGACGCACAAACCGGCGAAATACTTAACCGGTTCGACCAACACGACGAACTCGTCCAAGACATCTCCTGGGCCGAAGACAACCAAACACTGATCAGCGGCAGCTTGGACAAAACGCTCAAACTGTGGAATACCAAAACCGGCAAACCGATCTGGGCTTACAATTTGGGCCAAGAAATCTGGAGCGTGGACCTGACAAGCGATACGAAGCAACTCATCGTCGGTTGCGACGACGGTTCTGTATATTTATTTAACAAGAAATAATTCAAACGAAGGAGAAAAAAATGAAGAAAACACTAAACCTCTTAGTTTTTGCAGCAGTAGCCTTCGTTTCGTTGTTCGTTGCCGGGCCGAGTGCGTCCGCGCAATTGTTCAGCACTGTTTCGCTCGAAGGCCGTATTATTAACGCTGCCACTCGCGAGCCTGTGGCCGTGCAGGTAACGCTCTACGATGAGAACAACAAAAAAGTGGTATCGACAAATAGCAATATCAACGAAGGCGGCTCTTATTACTTCACTGGTTTGAAATCATCGAAAAATTACTCTGTTGTGATTTTTCATCCCGATTTCTTCAAAGAAAAATTTGAAGTCAAAGTGCCTAATACCGATAAATATTTCGAAATCTCCAGGGATTTCTTCCTGAAACCTCTCAAAATAGGTTCAGAGATTCCGGTAATGGTATCGCCCTACGAACCCAACAAATCCAAAATCCGCGTGGGCGCCGACGAATTCCTCACTCAATGGATCCGCTCGCTGACAAGCAACCCGAACGTGAAATTTGAAATCCGTTGCTATGCCGACAACAATAACAGCGTGGCAGCAAACAAAACACTGACCGAACAAAGAGCTGCCTCTCTGAAGGAATTCTTTGTGAAAAACGGTATCGTCGAATCGTTCATCGCTACCAAAGGCGAAGGGACGACAGACCCGAAGAATCCTCCGCCGACAGAAAAACGCTCTAAGGGCAAACGCTACGTCGGCACCACATACATCGTCGTTACCGGCCTGTAAACACAAATATTTACCTACATCGAGGGAGCTGCTGAAAGTCTTTGGCCGCTCCCTTTTTGCAAAATGGCACGCTTTTTTATTGATTTACTGATTAGTTCTTTCGGCTTTGATGCCAAGCGATACAAAAACTGATATAGTTAGAATTCTGATTGACGAATTCTAACTCACCTTTTCACTCGCTAAGCGGGCATTGGCAAACAATTGCAACAAACCAAGAATGCGATGGTAAAACAAATAGACAATATATTACAAATAAGGGACTTGCACAAGTACTACCACGGCTCGATGCACATCCTGAAGGGCGTCAACCTCGAGATACGCCGCGGGCGGCAGGTCTCTATAATCGGCCGCTCGGGCTGCGGGAAAACGACGCTACTGCGCTGTATGGCATCGCTCGAGCTGTTCGACGCCGGAGAAATTGAAATAGCCGGAGTGAAACTCGAAAAAAGAAGCTCCGAAGCCTCCGAGAAGAAAGGCGGCGCTCGCGGAGCCTCGTTCATGCATCCGTTCCAAGAGGTCGAACGCCTCGAGCAGTCCGACGAAGACTTCCGCGACAGGGTGCGCACGCTCAGGTCTCGCGTCGGGATCGTGTTCCAGAGCCTGAACCTGTTCCCGCACCTTTCCGTGCTCGAAAACGTGGCCAAGGCCCCGATCGTGGTCAAGCAAACACCCAAAAAAGAGGCTCGCGATTTGGCAGCTAAATTGCTCGAAAAGGTTGGATTGGCAGCGCATCTCCAGAAAATGCCACACCAGATCTCCGGCGGGCAGGCCCAAAGAGTGGCTATAGCCCGCGCCCTGGCGCTCCAGCCGGAAATAATTCTCTACGACGAGCCGACTTCATCGCTCGATCCTGAGTTGGTTCACGAGTTCATCACGGTTATGAACGACCTGAAGGGCGACGGAATCACTCAAATTGTCGTTACGCATTCGATGTCTTTCACCCGGAAAGCCTCCGAACTCGTGGCGTACATGGAGGAAGGGCGAATCGTGGAAGTGGGCCGACCCGACGAGATTTTCAAGTCTCCGAAGGACAACAGAACCAAACAGTACCTGAAATCTTATAATGAATGATATGAAATCAATTGTAAAATATTGCCTACTAATTGTTTTCGCTTTCGCGGCGATGTTTGCCGGCGCCCAAGCGGAAGCCCCGCCGCTCCGGTGGGCTGCCGACGCCGAGGGGAACGCGCCATATATTTTCCAAGAGCCGAACAATACCACGGAAAACATTGGCTTCGAGGTGGACATCGCCAAGGCAATTGCTCGAATCTTGGGCCGCGACCAAGTTTTCGTGCAGAACCAATGGGACGGATTGATTCCCGGGCTGGCCCGAAACGATTACGATATCGCGCTGAACGGAATCGAAATCACCGAAGACCGCCGTGCAGAAGTTGATTTCTCAATACCGTATTATTTTACGTATTTCCAATTGGTGGTCCGAGCGAAAACGGACGACGTGGTCGCGCTGAAAGACGTATCCGGCCACACAGTCGGCGCGCTCAAGGGTTCGTATGCCGAGAAAGTGCTTCAGAACGTGCCGGGCACAACGGTGCTAACCTACGAAGGCGAGCTGTTCGGCTTTGGCGACCTGAAAAACGGCCGCATCGACGCAATGCTCTGCGACGCGCCAATTGCCCTTTTCTACGCAAGTTGGAACACTGACCTGAAATTGGTCGGCATGCCCATTGGCGAGGTGTCCTACGGCATTGCAATGCGCAAAAACAGCAAGAAACAATTGCTCGAAATCAATGCCGCACTGGAGGAGTTGAAGTCCACAGGCGAATTGCGCCGAATCCTGAACGAGTGGAACCTCTGGAATCCGATGATGGCCGAATATACAGGCGACCATTCGCCATCGATGGACGACCCAATTAAATACAAAAAATTCATCGACGACCAGCTGAAAGAAAAGAAGTTCGAGGTGGTCCTGAACCGCTACCTGAGCTTCCTCCCGATACTCGGGCAGGGCGCGCTCGTTACCATCGGGCTGTCGCTTGTATCGATGTTTCTGGCGGTTATTGTTGGGCTGTTCATTGCCATAACGCGGGTATATGCGCCGCGCCCGATTTCGTCGCTCGCAGTGATTTATATAGAAATTATACGCGGCACTCCGCTGCTGATACAGCTATTGATTATTTTCTATGCACTGCCATCGATTGGCATCAAACTCTCTCCGTTCATTGCGGCTGTGATCGGTTTGGGGCTAAACTATTCGGCATACGAAGCCGAGAACTACCGTGCGGGACTTTTCAGCGTGCCCAAAGGCCAGATGGAGGCGGCGATCGCTTTGGGATTCACCAAAGCCCAGGCATTGCGCCACATCGTCGTGCCGCAAGCGATTCGGCTCGTCCTGCCGCCGATGACGAACGACTTTATTTCGCTATTGAAGGATTCGTCTTTGGTATCCGTCATAACTATGGTCGAATTGGCAAAAGTTTACAGCCAGATTTCGTCCACCTATTTCGACTATCTCGGGACGGGAATCATCGTGGCGGTGATATATTTGCTGATCGGACTGCCATTCGTGCGCCTCTCGAAATTCGTGGAGGGCAAATTCCTTTTCGACAAACTTCGCAAGGCGAAAGAAAATTAGTATTAATTGATTAAAGCGATAAATGATATGGAAGAGCAAGCAAAACCAATCGTGGCGTTGAATCTGCCAAAGTATTATTTGAATCGGGAGCTGAGCCTGCTCGAGTTCAATTCCCGCGTTTTGGCCGAGGCGGAGGACAAATCCCATCCGCTGCTCGAAAGGTTGAAATTCACGGCGATCCTCAGCTCGAACCTCGACGAGTTCTTTATGATCCGAGTGGCCGGACTGAAAGGCCAACTGGCCGCCGACGTGGTCGAGATGACGTCGGACGGAATGTCTCCAGCGGAGCAAATGAGAGAAATTCGCAAACGCATGATTCCGCTGCTCGAACGCCAGACCCGCGTCCTGATGGACGATATTTTGCCTGCCCTGGAAAAAGAAAATATTATCATTCACAGGTACGAATCCCTTTCGAGGGACGAGAAGGCATACCTGCGGAAATACTTCCACGAAAGCGTGCTACCCGTGCTGACACCGCTCAGCCTGGATCCGGCGCACCCATTCCCGCGATTGATCAACCGAAGCCTCAACGTGGCATTCGCCCTTTGCGACAAATCGAAAAAGGCAAGCGACAAGAAAGTCGCCATACTCCAACTTCCGTCCATGCTCTCCCGCTTGGTGAAATTGGACAGAAACGACGGACACCATTTTGTGTTCCTCGAGCAAATCATCAAAGCCAATGCAGAAGTGCTTTTCCCCGGGCTGACAATCGAAGCATCGAACACATTCCGCGTAACTCGCGACGCCGATATCGAAATCGCCGAAGACGAGGCCGAGGACCTTCTGACGGTAATCGCCGAACAGGTGAAGCACCGGCGTTTCGGCACGGCAGTCGTCCGGTTGGAAGTGAGCGCGCAAATGCCGGAATTCCTCCTGTCGCTTTTGATTAAATCGCTCGACATCGACGAAACAGACGTCTATGTGCACTGCCGGCCACTGAAAATTGCCGACCTGATGGAGCTTGTCAAGCTCGACATCTGGCGCCTGAAAGATGCGCCATTCCATTCGCGCGTCCCAAGCGATTTTTTGCTGTCGGGCAGCAGCCTGTTCGACAAAATCCGGAAAAAAGATTTGCTCGTGCACCATCCATACGATTCGTTTACCAATAGCGTGCTCAAATTCCTTGATACGGCCGCCGCGGATCCGGACGTGATAGCAATCAAGATTACGCTTTACCGCACGGGGCTTAATTCTCCGGTGGTCGAAGCGCTGAAGCGCGCAGCCGAAAACGGCAAAGAGGTTATCGCATTCGTCGAACTGAAGGCCCGATTCGACGAAGAGAACAATATCATTTGGGCGCACGAACTCGAGCAGGTGGGCGTGCACGTGGTCTATGGCGTCATCGGCGTGAAAACTCATTGCAAAATTGCAATCGCCGTGCGCAAGGAGGGCGCGAAACTCCGCACGTATCTGCACCTTTCCACCGGCAACTACAATAGCGTTACATCGCGATTATACACAGATGTGGGTTATTTCACCGCTCGGCCGGAATTCGCGACCGATGGCATCCATTTGTTCAATCTGCTGACTGGATATTCGTACCAAAAGGAATGGCAAACCTTCCTCGTGGCTCCGATAAATCTGAAAAAAGGAATAATCGAGCTCATCAACCGCGAGGCCGATCTGCACACGCCCGAAAGCCCAGGTTTAATTTTCGTGAAAATGAATGCTTTGGCGCACGAAGAAGTGATCCAAGCGCTCTACCGCGCATCGCAAAAAGGCGTAAAAATCAAACTTATAGTGCGTGGCGTTTGCTGCCTGATCCCGGGCATCCCCAGGGTGAGCGAAAACATCGAAGTGCGGAGCATATTGGGGCGCTTCCTCGAGCATAGCCGCGTGTTCTATTTCCGCAACGGTGGCAACGAAGAGTTCTACCTTTCGAGCGCGGACTGGATGACGCGAAACCTGCAACGCCGAATCGAACTTATGTTCCCGATCAAAGACCCATCGCTCCAGAAGCACCTGCGCGAGCTGCTGGACACGTTCTGGGCGGACAACACAAAGGCGTGGCAATTGCAGCCCGACGGCTCGTACACAAAGATCAAGCCCAAAGAAGGCAAGGAACGCTTCTCGGCGCAGGCTTTCTACCTGAACGAAGTGATGAAACAAAGGCGAAAGGCCGCCAACAAAGAAGTGAGCATATTGAAGAGTTTGCACGGGAAATAAGCCATTGAGGCTATTTCTCATGAATTGATACCGCGCGAGCGGTTGTTATATTGTAGAAGCCATTTTTCTGTGGTAGTAATACCGCGTAGCGGTTGTTATATGAAACGCTGCATGGATCAAACAGGACATATATAACATTCGCTACGCGAAATTACACCTGAAAACGTAGATATTTGCTACAATACAACAACCGCTATGCGGTATAAGATACTTTCGATTTTTGGATAAACTCATAATGGTCTTTGAGACTTATGCCCCTACCAAACGTTAAAAACCAACCCTCCAAAGCTATGAACGGTATTTTTTTGCGGCCTTCAAGAATTCAGCTGCAAGGACGCGATTGAATTTGTTCTCGGCGAAACCGATTTCGGGATGCCATTGCAGGGCGAGCAAGAAACTCTTTGCGGCCGGATCGGCCCATTCGTATGCCTCAATGATTCCATCATCCGCCCGAGCTGCCGGCCTGAAGCAATCGGCCAGCTTGTCGATTGCTTGGTGGTGCACCGACGAAACCGTTGGGCATGTTTCATTTCCGATGCGGTACAGAAGGCTACTCTTTTCGATTGAAACCGCGTGGAATTTCGGGCTGTCGAGCGAAGAACTGTGCTCGATGGCGCTTCCGCAATCCGATGCAATATCCACGATAAGCGAACCGCCTCGGCTAACGTTCAGCACTTGGCAGCCACGGCAAATTGCAAACATCGGCATCGATAAGTCGATTGTGCGCACGATCAGCGCAAAGTCTGTTTCGTCCCTCGCGGGATTCGTGAAGCAGCGTTTCTCTTCGTCGGGTTTGCCGTAGAGACTCGGGTGAACGTCTGCGCCGCCCGTGAGCACCACGCCGGAGCAAGACTCCAGAGCTGCCGTGGCATCGCTCGCCCCCAGGCCGAAGAGGTTCACCGACTCGAATGGGACGTCGGCCGATTGGAGCCATTGCGCGTAGAGTTGGTAAACAAAACTCTCCGTCATTTTTGAAAAGCCGATTCTCATAGTATTTCTCGGAATATCAATAATACTTCGCTGCAAAATAATAAATTACCGAAAGCCAAACAAGGCAAGAAGCGGCACAATTGGAAGGTTTTGCAAGCCAAACGTATCAGCAATTAGCAAAGCTGCCACTCGGGGTTGGGAGTGGCAGCTTAAGGCAGTTTTCTTGCGAGCAACTGATGATTTCGTCAGCAATTATTATTTGATCAATTTCACGTCGCGAAGGCATTTTTTGATGCGTTCCATGGTGCGATCGATGTCGTTGTCGAGGCCCATCGAGAAGCGTACCAAACCTTCGGTCATGCCCATTGTGATTTGTTCTTCTTTGGGGATTTCCGACGAGGTGGAGCTGCCGGGAGCGCTGAACAGAGTTTTGTAGAAACCGAGGCTGACGGCGAAGTATCCAATTTTTTCGTCTTGCATGATCGACATCAGTCTGGCAGCGTTTTCGCCTGTTTTGGCGTCGAAAGTAATCATGCCGCCATAGCCGAATCCGGGAGTGAGCATCTTGGTCATCAGTTCGTGTTGCGGATGGGATTTAAGCCCGGTGTAGAATGTCTTGATGCCGAGTTTCTCGAGTTCGGCTGCCACGTATGCGCCGTTTTTGCTGTGTTGGTGCATACGGACGTGGAGCGTGCGCATGTTCTTGAAGATGCTCGAGGAGCGGAACGGATCCAGCACCGGACCGAGGAGCATTGCTGCGCCTGCGTTGACGTCCTTCAGGCTCGAGATAAATTCTTTCGTACCGCAGATTGCACCGCCGACGCAATCGCTGGCGCCGTTGATGTATTTCGTCAGCGAATAGACGACGATGTGGGCACCGAATTTGTACGGGAGCACCATCATCGGTG
>CAZSWR010000065.1:0-21835 GCA_964610885.1 uncultured Hyphomicrobiales bacterium
TACGATGCCGATGTGTTAGAAACAATTTAATTATTTTTGTTAAACACATTAGAGAGTATGATTGATATGAAAAGTATAACATTCATAATTCTGTCTTCTTTAATTATTTCGTTATCTTTATTCAGCTCCCTTAACTGCTATTCTCAAAATTGCCAAGAAGATAACGAATTCACAAAAACTCTATCAGGATTTTTTTCGCCAGAGAATTGTCCTGATTGCAGAATCTTTTACAAGGTAAAAACTAACGGACCTGACGGTAAATGCGGGACAACTGCTTATTCGCAATTTTCGTTAGAAATGTGCTATGCTATTAATACTGTAACCGGACTACCTTGCGATTGCTTATCGAGCGAAGAAATGATTCAACTATCATTGATAAATGCAATGGAAATCATTGCCAATAAAAACTTTCCTATGGGATTATTCACTAAGGCAATAACCAGCATAGCACCATGTTGGGAAAGGACTTCAATTCCGATTGATAAAGAAAAATGGAACCTTGAAAAATTTCCTGAAGAATTGGAAGGAAGTCCCATCGGAGGAAATTCAAAAATAAACGCGATTGAGTCAACACAGAGCACTACGACATCAGAAAAATATGTTGCAGATTGGTTAAAGCCATGCACTTCATTCAGTGGATGCTGTTCGGCAGTTATCGAGTTGCATTATAATAGATACAACGATGGTACATTGTATATTGAAACTATTAGTATTCTTCAAGCTCCAACAGTAACAACCGAATGCCAAAATGGTTATTGCGAGCCTATGTGTAATGCCTTAAATTTCGAAGGGTATCAACCAAGGAAAGGTAATTCAGAGATTGAATCCACCGAAACTGTAGGCCTATTTGTTTATCCTAACCCTACTAACGGAATTCTGAATATCGAATCGTACAATCACCAAGAAGGTACAACAATTGAAATACTTGATTATATGGGCAATATAGCGTTCGTATCAGAATTGAATACAGAACAAAATATCTTTAGATTTGATTTGTCAAATCTTTCAAATGGCTATTATCATTATAGGTTAATTAATTCATGCCAAGTTCTTAAACAAGGCGATATTATTATATCTAAATAATATTTCGGCGGCAGTTTAAACTGCCGCCATCATTTATATTTCTAAGGACTTTATGAAAACAATTCTCTATATCGCGTTCTTTTGTTTCATTCCATCAATTGTTCTCTCCGAGGGCTATTGGATGAAATTCGACACCACGCAATTTGCACAGGACATCATTCGCATTGACGTCAATGGAGACAGTAATGCAGTAATTGTTGGGTCTCATACTGAGGTTTATGGAAATGGTATTATGGATTTTTGGATAGAATCCTATATAAGTATCTCGACAAATAGAGGCGAAACATGGACTAAAATATTCGCATCGAGGAGTGATTCCGTACCAAACCAACATTGTGATTTCTTTGACTTGCTTCGTGTTAAGTTCGTTGATTCTAACACAATACGTGCAATCGGATACAAAAACAATAATCATTTTCCTTATTATACCTTTACCACAACAAACCGTGGAGCTACGTGGGATATAAAAACAATCCATGATACGAGCGGTACAGATATTAGTGTCACCTCGTATTCATTGAATGAAAGCGGGGATGGAGTAATTGCTTCGGCATATGGATTGTATAGAATTGAAGATAACGGAAAATCAATCATTAATATTTCCACATTCCCCAGTCCGGAGAACTCGATGTTGACAGCAATAAGGCCAAACAGAAATGTAATATATGCTATAAGTGGTGAACTGACTCCTGATAAACTTCTACACAAAACTACTGACATGGGAGTTAACTGGACAACTACCGAACTACCACCATACACCAACTTTATGGAGTTCATAAATGACAGCGTTGGGTATTTTATCCAACAGCCGCTTGATCAGTATCTGGATCCATTGCCGGGAGTGCTTTACAAAACTACTGACGGCGGTGCAAACCTTTTTAAAGTCCTCGAATACCCCAGTATTAATTGGTATCAGGGTATCAAATTTATCGACCAGCAAAATGGATATATTGCCGGAGGCGATAATTTCTTCAGCACTACAAATGGCGGCCAAACATGGGAAATCGATACGACCATCAGCGACACCCAAGAATTTCATTCTTTGGGCACTTTAGCAGCAAATAATTCTTCGAATATGTTCTTCGTTCAATTCATGTTATCGCTTTGGAAATACTACCCGGGCAAATACACTTCGGCAGAAGAAGAAAGATATTCAAATCCTGAATTGCTCCTCGCCTCCCCGAATCCGTTCACGGACGTTGCGCGAGTGAATTTCGTGGTGGAGCAGGCGGGCCGTGTCTCGGTCGTGGTCCGAAATTCCATGGGCGAGCAAGTGGCCACTCGTGAATATTTCTCCCAATCGGGCGAACAAAATTTCTCCCTCTCCGGCGCAAACCTGCCCGCAGGCATCTATTTCTGCGACATCACCGCGAGCGGCAAGACCTACCGCGCCAAGGCAGTGCTGGTGAGGTGATATTGGGGTGATGAATGATAATATTATTTTTATTTCAATTTCAAATACAATATTAGAATTATTTCTTGCATATTTAATATTCGTTTTGTAATTTGAATTCAAACAATAACGCTCACAAAGCGAAACCAAAGCAAGAAGTTTTATTCAGCATACACAACAAGCCATGGCACAGCTTAATAAATCATTATTAATACCACAAGGGGACGGGCCGCAGTCAGGATAAAAAAATAGGATCCGAAGAGTTTCGAAGCTTTCATATCGGATCCCACGTCGCTCGCGGCGCGAAGAGCGCCACGCAATCGTTTCGACATCGCAAATATACGATGCCGATGTGTTAGAAACAATTTAATTATTTTTGTTAAACACATTAGAGATTATTCAAAATGAAAAAATCAATCGTTCTATTTCTGCTCATCGTGGCAGGCGCGTTTCAAATTGCTTGGGGACAAGAGGAGCCTATGGATCTCGATCCTTGCAAAACTATGCTAAATCCACAATTCTTCTTTGGTGCTTTCGCGGTAGATGCATGCCCTGATTGCATGATCTTTTGGGAAGGTAGCTACGACGCTGGCGGTACAGGTTCATTCCAAATTCTAAAGGTTGAAATCGTGGGTAGAACTACCGGCGATGACATACGCTGCGAAAATTGTATCTCAAATTCAGAGATATTCAAACTGGCATACCTCAACATGATGGAAAAACTAAATGATTGGGATCTCTGGGGACTCTTTAACGGTCACACAACAGCAATGATATCTCCATGTTGGCATGAAATAACAATAAAAATGACTGACGAAGAATATCAATCGAAAATTGACCCACCAAAACCGGAACCGGAAATGAAGATGGCACAAAGCAGTAAAGGATCCGAAGAAATACTTGAAGCGAAATACCATAATGGTGTAGAAATCAGTCCGTGCGAAACTGAAACTGTTTGCTGCAAAGCTAAAATAAATGTAATTTTTAAATTAGACGATAATTATAAAAACAAAGTCGATAAAATCGTCGTTCTCGACCACACCTTCCCGCCATCATGCAAAGATGAGGACTGCCAACCGCTCTGCGGGGTTCTCGAATTCAGAGAATATGCGAATAGGCCGAAGACGAATGAGCAGGGCACTATCGACATTAGCGTCTATCCGAATCCAACCAACGGGGAGTTAATGATTAATGCTGATGGTATTGGTGATTCGTTTACATTTGAATTGTCAGATATGCTCGGTAACACTGTGCTAACAAAGCAAATCGAAAATTCTGATGGCCCGATTAATATGGCAATCGAAGCTCAGCCTGGCGTTTACAACTATCGTATACTGTTCGGCACGAACATCGTCAAACAAGGATCCATAACAATAATCAAATAATTTGACAAATGGGCTACCTACGCCGTGGGTAGCCCTCTTTTTAAAGAGGTTTCAGATGAAAAAAATAACTACTTTACTCGTTTTTATCCTGCTATCGGAGTTCGTCTTGGGGCAGGGCTATTGGAAAAAACTTGACAACATAGACTTCCCAGCGTTTTCTATGGCAACTGTCGAGAATTCAATGGTTGTGTGCGGAACAGAATGCAAGAAGATTGACAATAAAAACGTCTTGATTTCTTACATCAACCAATCCAATGACGGCGGAGCCACCTGGAAGTGCATTTTCGATAGTCGTAACGATACACTCAGATTCAACCATGGTAGGTATTTCTCTTTGAATCATGTATTTCTGAAAGATAAAAATCGAATTTCAGCTTATGGCTTAAATGAACCATTATGCGATAGTACATTTCGGTTCGAGACCACTGACGGAGGCGAATCTTGGAGTTTCTCGCCTGTCCTCGACGATTCGGGGATGCCACTATTGATTTCGCAAATCCAAATGACAAATCCCAGAATTGGTTGTTGTACTGACCGCAAAGGTAGGGCATACGGAATCGAGGATAGTGGAAGGGTCATTAGAGAGCTTAAAGGCTTTGATAGAGAGGAATTATTAATAGGTTCTATTAGCAGATCCAATGATTCCACTTTTGTAATAATTGTTGGACAGTGGAATCCAACAAGAATTTTAATCATTTCCAGCGATTACGGTTTAACCTGGACGAATCACGAACTTCTACATGGAAGTACCAGAGTTTTCTTTTTTGACGACAAAAACGGTTATATAATCAGAGCCGAACATGATACAAATAATGTACCATACCCGGAGATGCTCTACAAAACAACCGATGGAGGGAAAACTTTAGAATTAGTATTCCTGAATGACACTCCCGGAAGTGGTTACTTGAACGATTTCTTTTTTGCAGATAAAAACCATTTTAGATTATTCGGGGAAAAGCACTTTTATTATACAAACGATGGCGGCCAGACTTGGGAACAAGACTCAATAGTTGGAATTAATGGATCTTTAAATGTCGGTAAAATATATAGGTTCAACGATAGTATTATGTATTTTAAAGAATTGTCAACTGACATTTGGAAATACTATCCCGGCAAATACACTTCTGTAGAGCAAGAGCAGCCCGCCCCCACTTCCGTCCTCGCCTCCCCGAACCCGTTCACGGACGTAGCGCGTGTGAATTTCGCGGTGGAGCAGGCGGGCCGTGTCTCGATCGTTGTCCGAAATTCCATGGGCGAGCAAGTAGCCACACGCGAATATTTCTCCCAATCGGGCGAGCATACATTCTCCCTTTCGGGCGCAAACCTCCCCGCCGGCATTTATTTCTGCGACATCACCGCGAGCGGCAAGACCTACCGCGCCAAAGCAGTGCTGGTGAGGTGATGGAGGTGCATTCTTGAATTCCAATATTCATCCGATGAGCTGATTAGCTGATGTGATGATGTGATAATACGATGATTTGTTGTAGGGGCGGGTTCCAAACCCGCCCGATGATGTCCGAACTGTGATTCTTGTGATTAACGTGATTGGAATGATAAAAAAGCAGCAAGTCAACTCAATTTAGGAAAGTACAACCTTCTACTTTCTACTTGTTCCTTGTTACTTTCTACTTGTAAAAAGTGTAGGGGCGGGTTCCAAGCGCACTCATCCATTTGATAAAAACCAACCCCGAAGGGGTTGAATATGAATAACCACGTCTTGTGAGGCGTGGGAAACATGGATCACACCTGGTGTGGAAACCACCCCGCCCTTCGGGCGCCCATCCTTGGCAAGGAGGGAAATGTAAATACCTGATATGTATAAGGATAGAGTGGTGCTACCATTTCGAAATGGTAGTACCAATTTCTCGGGGAAGCAGCAACTCCGCGGGGTGTGAACATATTTTCATAACTGTTTATATCCGTAGTGCACAGTAACCAATAATAACCTTATAACCACTCCCAAACCTTGATAGCCAACGGAAATCCAGGACCTTGAAAACAAAGTGGCGGTCGCCACCTACTTCACTATCGCCCTAAGCATTTCGAGCAGCTCGCCGATCTGGGGCTTTGTGAGCTGGACGTCCGCGCCCACTGCCCGGCCTTTGTGCAAAATGTCTTGCGATACGATCGATGAGAAAATCACGACAGGCAATTCCTTAAGCATGGGATCGGATTTAATATTCTTGGTTAGCGTGTATCCGTCCATTTTGGGCATTTCGATGTCGGTGATGACTACGTTGACAAAATCGGAAAGGTCCTTGCCGGCAGCGATTTCTTTCGTTATGCCGCGCAGTCGGTCCCATGCGTCCTCGCCATTCTGGAAGGATTCGATTTCGTAGCCGGCCATCTTGAGCCTTTCGGTGATCAATTTGCGAATCGTAACGGAATCCTCGGCCGTGATGGCCCGCAGCGGCTTGGGTATCGCAAGCGGCTCGACTGTTTTGTCCATGGCGCTAACGGGATCGATATCGGCGATGATTTTCTCGACGTCGAGCATTAGGATTGTGCGTTCGTCTTTTTTGATGATTCCGATGATGGTTGAATCGCCTTCGTCGAAATCGTGCATTGAATCCGGCGATTCGATTTGCGACCAAGATATGCGGTGGATGCGGTGCACGTCGTTGACGATGAAACCACAACGAATTTTATTGAATTCGGAGATGATCATCTTGCGGTGAGGATCGCGATTCTCGTAATTGTACAGATATTTGCTCAAATCGAGAGCCGAAATCAGTGAATTACGAAGATTGAACACGCCATAGACGCATTCGGGAAGGTTCGGCATCTTCGTGAGCGGTGGCATTCGGATAATCTCGCGAACTTTTGCCACATTGATACCGAAAGACTGGGATTGCAATGCGCCATTTCTGCCGGCGAAATTCAAAACAAATTCGACTACTTCGAGTTCGTTCGTGCCGGACTGCAAGAGAATATTGGTTTCGATTCCCATTTCAACTCCAATTCCTTTTTCAAGCCAAACAAATTATGTAATATATCAATACACGTAAGAGTGGGGAAAATCATTTTTTCTTGCATATTATTTGTATTCACCACGCGCATCGGGATCGAAGCAATTCATGGAAAGCTCGGGGCATTGATGAATAGGGAAGTGAAAAAGTAAAGATTGCTATTGCGTTATAGATAGTATCCGGGGAACCTGATGGTGAAGATCGAGCCTTGGCCCTCGGTGCTTTCGACCGATATGGAGCCATTCATCATTTCGATAGTCTTTTTGGCGATGGTCAGCCCAATTCCGATTCCTTCGTAGGAGCGGCGTACACCTTCGGATTCCTGGCGGAATGGTTCGAAAATCATTCCCAAATTTATCTGCGAAATGCCTTTGCCTGTGTCCCTGACTTGGATTATGCCCCAATTCCTTCCCAATTCCTTCGCGGAGCCGACAGTGATTTGGATCGTGCCCCTGCTGGTGAATTTTATTGCATTGTCCACAATGTTGTATAGAGTTTGGAATAGTAGGCTTTCGTCCAAATCGCAGTAGATGTCGTTGTCGTCGATATCCAAATTGATAATGACTTCCTTTTTGGCCATATTGACCGCAGTATTGTAGAAGAAACTTTCCACGCCGGAGCTGAGCCGAACCGATTCGATATAGAGCTGGCGCTGGTTGGCTTCGATTTCCATCAGTCCCAGCAGCGACGTGATCGAATTGTTTAGCCTCGCTGCCGAATCGTTCATCATTTCGAGCACTTCGTCCATGTCTTCTTCGCTAAGCGTGCCGCTTTTGACGAATTGGATTGTGCCGAGTATGCCGTTGAGGGGCGTGCGCAGTTCGTGGCCCAGATTCCCAAGTATGATGGATTTGAGTTTGTTCATTTCCTCGGCGCGGTCCCTCGCCACGACTAACTGTTGGGTCCGCTCCTCCACTCTGTCCTCCAGCTGGCGGTTCAGCTCCATCAGCTGCCTTTCGCTTTCGGCGTATTTTTCGTTAAGTCGCATTAATTTCAACGATTCGTCGGCGAGCCGCTTGTTCACGGTTAGCAATTCTGCGTTTGTCTGCTCATATTTCGAGAGGGCGTCGTTCAGCGCGGCGGTTCTTTTCTTGACCCGCTCCTCAAGCTGGACATTCATGAAGTGTATTTCGTCTTCTTGTTTTTTCTTGGTTATCGAAAGGGCCAACTGCGACGAAACGAACTCAAGCACTTTCAGGTGGGTTTCGTTGAATGCGTCCTCGTCCAGGCAGCTCTGGACAGAGATCAGCCCGATGACGTCCCCCCGGATCGTCAGCGGCACTCCTAACCAGGTCAGGTAGGCTTCGGATTCGCTGTCGCCATAGCCCATCATCGAATATTTCGCGATCTCGTTGGAGTGCAAGAGCAGTGCTTTTTTCTCTTGGATGACCGCTCCGGCCAGCACTTTGTCCGTTTGGTGTTCCGAATTTACCACCTTGTCCTGTTCGCCGGCGGCGGTGATGCTCGTGATGCTGTGCTTGTTTGGCGAGCAAAGCCAGATGACAAAATTCGTCGTGTCGAGGATCCGCCCCAGCTCCTTTCGGATGACTGAATAGAGTTCTTGCGAATCCTTGGTGGTGCTGACGGACGAGGCGATGCAATACATGAACTCGCGAATTGTTTCATTTTCCTTTCGCGAGGAAATATCGCGAGAGACCGAAAGGATAAAACTCTCTCCGGCGAAAGAAATCACATGGGAATTGGTTTCCACAGGAATAAAGTTTTTGCACTTCGTTACCAAGTACTCTTCGTAGGTGGCGCTATCGGCCTGTAAGAGCTTTTGGAGCCGTGCCTCGACGGCCGAAGCGTTGTTTGTATCGATCAGGTCGTAATAGCTCGTCTCAAGCAATTCTTCTCTGGTATAGCCCAATCGAAGGCAGGCGATGCTATTGGCCTCTGCGCAGACGGTTGGGTGTTTGGATTTGTCGCATTTCCACAAGAAAATCGAATCGTAGGCATTGTCGAAGAGGATTTTAAATTTGTTTTCCGTGGCTTCGAGTTTGGACTCGGTTATCTTCTTTTCTTCTTTGACTTCCCGCTCGCGGATCTCGCGCAGCACCACTTGCGGCAGCCTTTGCAAGTTCCCTTTGAAGACGTAGTCTTGCGCTCCGGCTTTCATAATTTCCACTGCGGATTCCTTGCCGATTGCGCCCGTAACGATGACGAAAGGGACGTCTTCGTCGATACTTTTGCAGATTTCGAGTGCTTTCAGACCGGAGAAATTCGGAAGATTGTAATCGGATAGAATAATATCCCAAGCGTAGCTGCGGACGGCAATTTCGGTTTGTTCGGCTGTCTCTGCTTTCATAAACGAAGCATTGATCCCCGCTCGGGTCAGTTCGCGTTGAATGAGCAAGTAATCGTCTTCGTTGTCTTCGATCATCAATATTTTCAGTTTCTTTTTGTCCATTGCTCCAGCAGAGGCTTCAATAAATAGATAGTTGATTATTCATTGTTTGTGAATGGCGATTCGTTCAGTATGACCCAATAGAGGTGCAGGCTCTGAATGGCATCGATAAACTGATTGAAATCGACGGGTTTGCGAATATAGCTGTTTGCGCCGCTTGTGTAGCACGAAATAATGTCCTGCTCCTCCTTGGACGATGTCAGAATGATTACCGGCAGCAACCGAGTCCTTTCGTCGGCGCGAATTGCTTTGAGCACCTCCAGGCCGTCCACCTTGGGCAATTTAAGGTCCAACAGCACAACGATTGGCAATTCCGACGGGTTCCGGCCTTCGTATTCGCCGCGGCAGAAGAGGAAGTCGAGGGCTTCGTTCCCGTCGCGTGCGATGACGAGTTTGTTAGTGATCCGATTCTTCTTTATAGCTCTTTCGGTAAGCATTATATCGTCTTCGTTATCCTCAACGAGCAGTATCAAGGATTCTTTCATGCGTTTTCTCCGTTAGCATAGTGGTGAAGCGTGAAGTAAAAAGTCGAGCCGATGTTTGGAGTGCTTTCCGCCCAGACTCGGCCGCCGTGTTTGGAAATTATCCTTTGGACGGTGGCCAAGCCGATGCCTGTGCCGGGGTATTCTTCGGCTTTGTGCAATCTTTGGAACGCACCGAATAGCTTCGAGGCAAACTTCATATCGAAGCCGGCGCCGTTGTCTTTGATGAAATAGACACGGCCACCATTTTCGTTCTTGAAACCGAATTGAATGGAAGCAATTTCCTTCTTTGATGTAAATTTATAAGCATTCTCGAACAGGTTCGTGAGCGCAATCCTGATTAGTTGTGGGTCTGCAGTGTCCTGCATGTCCTGTTCGATGCCGATGGCCACTTCCCTTTCCGGGTTGTTTGTTGCGATTTCGGCGCTGATCGATTTTGCAATTTCGCTAAGGTTGACTTCTTCCTCGACCAATTCGTGCCGAGTTACCCTCGAGAGCTTGAGCATATCGTCGATCAACTGGGCCATACGTTGGCTGGCATTCCTGATGCGGCGGACGTAGTCCTTGCCCGTGGAGTCCAATTCGGACGAGTAGTCCTCGAAGAGGGCTTGGGCGAATCCGTCGATGGCCCGTAGCGGCGCCCGCAAGTCGTGCGAGACCGAATAGCTGAAGGCCTCGAGTTCTTTGTTGGCCGATTCGAGTTTCAGGGTGCGCTCGAGCACTTTGTTCTCGAGTTCGTTTGTGTATGTCTCGATTTGTTTCTTCAGATTCAAATTCTGAATGGCAATCGCGAGCGAAGTGGCCATCGAAGAGGCAAAGTCCAATTGGAAGGAAGTGAACTTAGTTGGCTTCCTGTAAGTAATATTTAGGCTGCCGAGATGTTTGTCCTCGATGAAAATCGGAATTGTCGCATAAGCTTTAAACCCGTTTTCTAATATTTCGAAGTGGAACGGTGTCTTTGTCGGATAGTTTTCCAAGTCTTCGATACATTTGATCGAATTCGAAGTTGGGTTGTAAACGGTGAAGACTTTTTCGATAGGCAAGGTGTAGCCTTTTGGAAGGTTCGTTCCGTCAGGATCCGCGATGGCGAAAATTTCTGCTGTCCCCTTGTCGTAATCGAACAGGTACATGCTTGCCCTGTCGGATCCGGCCTGTTCGCGTAGCCTCAAGATGGCAGCCTCTGCAATTGAATCAAAATCGCTGCCCGAAAGGATTGCCTTGTCCAATTCATAGAGCTGTTCGAGGCGCGAGGTGTATCGCCGGAGTTCGTTCCTGGCCTCCACCCTTGGCGAGATGTCCCTCTGCGAGCCGAGCAAGCGGTAGAATTCGCCTCGGGAGTTTTGTATAAGTGCGCCGCTCATCTCGAAATACTTGTATTCGCCGTTCTTCGAGCAGATTCTGTATTCTGTTTCGATTCTTTGGTGGCGCTCGATTGCGTCTTCCAATTTCTCTTTGAGCATTTGCCGGTCTTCGGGATGGACGATGCTTAGCCAATTTTCGAGCTTTTGCTCCGGGAAGTCGGTGATGGACCAACCGAGAATTTCTTCGATTGGGCCGAGCCATTTGATCTCGTTGTTGTCCAGCCTCATATCGAAAACTATCGATCGCGTCTGCTCGACGATAATTCTATATGTCTCCTCGCTGCGGAGCAAAGCAAGTTCGGACTGTTTGCGTTCGGTGATGTCTCTGATGAATTCGATAAAATATCCATTGCCTTCGTAGTTGAAGTAGGTGGAAGTGATTTCCACGGGTATCGATTTCCCGCTTTCGGAGCGTACTTCCGATTCGCGCACCCAATAGTTATCGTTTTCGGCGGCGCGCATTCGGATTTCTATGTTCTCCAAATCCAGCGAATTATCAATTTCTGTGATGTTCTTCTGAATAAGCTCGGACTGCTCGAGTTCGAGCATACCGCAAACGGCGCCATTCGCATAGAAGATTCTGCCCGAGGCGTCGAACCAGAGCACACCCTCGCCGGCGTTTTCGAGCGCAAACCGAGAGAAACTGAGGTTGCGAATGTTTTCCTCGAGTTTGAGAGTGTTTTGCTGGATCTGCTCTTGCAGCCTGATTTGCTTCAGCGCGAGCGAAAGCGACGAAGCCAGTTCGGAAAATATTTCTGCCCGGCCTGCCGAAAAAGCATCCGTCGATGAATCATACATGACGAGCGAGCCAATCAGCCTGTCGTCGGCCATCATCGGCAGCGAAACGAGTGAACGAATCCCTTCGGCAATCAATTGCTCGTATGGGGCAGGGATAGAATCCATTTCGGTGATATCCGAATAGAAGGCCGCCTCGCCACGGAAAATTTCCGGCGGGATGAAAATGTCGTCTTGCCGAACAGTCATTTTCGAGAAAGCGTCCTTGGCCTTGCCATTTTCGTATTGGATCAGCGTCGTCCGTTCGGAATGGAAATCGTATAGTTCGATTGAAGCCCTTTTGCATTGGGTCATTTCTACGATTTTCCGCAGGGACATTTCGGAAATTTCTTCAATTGTGCCGGATTTGAGCAGTGCGGCGATGATTTCGACCATTCTTTCCAGCCGGCTAAGATATATCTTTTGCTGCTCTTCGGCATGTTTTTTCTGCGAAACGTCCCGAATAATTGCAAAAATGCCTTCCTCGCCCTCGAAATTCATATAGTGGCCCTTCACCTCGACCGGGAAAGTCGATCCATAGACTGTCCGGTGGAGAGTCTCGTACTCGATATATCCCAACTCGCGCACCTGGGCCAATTGCCGGATCCACAGTTCGGGCCTGAAATTGTAGTCAATGTCTGCAATCGACATATTGAGAAGGTCTTTGCGTTGGTAGCCATAGACTTTCTCGGCAATTTCGTTCGTGTAGAGTATTCGCGAGTGTTTGTTGATCCAAATGATTGAATCGCCGGCTTTGTCCACGGAGAACTGCACCATACGCACTGCTTTGTCGTGTTCGCGGCGTTCGGTCATGTCCCTAATGACTGCCTGAGTGCGGTACGAGTCGTCGGTTTTTATCGTCAGCAGGGACACTTCGCCCCAGAAACAATCTCCGTTCTTCCTTCTGCATTTCCACTCGAAGACTTGCGGGCCGATAAGTATGGAGCGCTGAATCAGCGTCAGGGCTTCGGCAGCTGAATACGGCGCTAAGCCTTCGCTTAAATCGACAATGGTGAGCTTCGTCATCTCTTCGATGGTGTAACCGTACATCCTCAGGGCCGAAGCGTTGGCGTCCATGATTTTCCCAGTGTCGGTGTCGTGCACCAGCAGCGCATCGCTGATCGAATTGAACACGCTCGAGTATATCTCTTCACTCTTTTGAAGTAATTGTTCGGTTTCCTTGGCGGCGGTTATGTCCTCCAGCACGCGAAGCATGAATCGTTCGCCGGAGACCTCGTTCTCGAACAGGGTAGCGTTGAGGCGCACCCAGACCGTCCGCCCATTTTTCGAAAAGTAGCGTTTCTCGATTTGGTAGCTTGCATTGATACCTTGGTATAAAGAGGCGATGTAACTCTTTTCGCGATTGTAGTCATCGGGGTCGGTAATTGAACTGATATTCAGCACTTCGAGGTCTCTTGGGGCGTATTCCAAAAGAGCTGCAACGGCCGGATTGGCTGCAATGATATTGCCTTCGAAATCGACAATAGACATTCCAATCGAAGATTTCTCGAAAAGCGTTTTGAAGAACCTTTCTTCTGTATCGACTGGTGCCGGAGGCGGATTCCATTTCGAGAATGTTATGGTTATTGATTTAGGTTTGCCGAGCCAATCCCGAGCCGGTGTGAAGAACATGCAACGGTAATCCTCGAACTTGTGCTCCACGCTGCATTTCACGAACACTTCGGAGAATTCCGGCGATGAGGATTCCAACGCATTTCCAAATGCCTCGCTGAAAGCGGAAGCGTCGATCGGATGCAGAATTGAGTTGATCGCACCGAGCAAATCGGATTTGCTGTTTATGTTCTCTGGATTGCCGAGGAAGGATTTGTCGCAATACAAAATATTAACCACATCTGTTTTCAGGTTCACGAAGACAGACGCGGAGATAAGCCTGTTGGTCAGTAATTGGACAATCTCGGATATTTCGCCGTCGTAATTTCGCGATTGCGAACCAAGCGAAGCACCGCCGGAAAGAATCATAGAATCTCCCTTGAACAAGCCTTTCTGCTCGTTCGCGGAAGCGAGTTTTCCTCGAAGTACTTTAATTTCTTCGATCAACTCGTCGTATGTTCGTTTCGATTCGCCCATCTTGCCGTGTGCCGTATTTCTTCGGGAAGCGTCCTATCCCGATTCTTTTGATTCAATTTTAGATTGCTCTGTGCCTCAAGGGTTTTTGTTCTGAAATATTGCATCTTTCGCAATAATCAAAACCATTTCTAATAATTGTAAACGAAATGCCGAAATATATATTTAATAAAATTAAAATTAAAGTTATGAATTTGTTCTGCAAATGGATTTTTAGACCTTGCTCTGGCGCAAATCTATCAGTAAAAACCAATCACTCGATCTTTGAAGTGATTGGAATTGAGCTGACTTTGCAGGAGACGGTGGAAAGGGTTGAAGCTGTTTCAAAAAAGAATTGGTACTACCGTTTCGCAATGGTAGTACCAATTTCGTGAATCATCAATACAAATCGTTAAAGCTTCCTAATGTAAGGAAAAATGAATACATGCTCTATTTTCCTTTTTTCATTGGGCTGCCCAACGAAAACTGAAGTGGCAGACTCTACCTATTCAGGCTCGACGGCCAATCTGGCACGATTCCTCGTGCGGTAGAACATGTAGGAGACAAAGAGCGTGATTGCGCCGGACACCCAAAGCGATGTGTTATATTCCAGCGATAGGCCTTCGGGGGCCATCAGTATGTACATCGAGCAAACAGCCGTCATGAATACTGCCGGAATGAGCGAAACCCAATACTTTTTCTTCTCGGCCATCAGGTACGATGTGATTGCCCAGAGGACGATGGCGGCAAGCGTCTGGTTCGACCAAGACATATAGCGCCAGATCACGCTAAAGTCGATCTGAGTGAGCCAATAGCCCACAGCGAAAATCGGAGCCGAGATGAGAAGTCGGTTCTTGATTGGTTTTTGGTCGAAATGGAAAATATCGCCAATGATCAATCGAGCGCTGCGGAATGCAGTGTCCCCCGAGGTAATCGGGGCGGCAACCACTCCGAGCACAGCCAAAATGGCTCCTGCGCGGCCCAGTAGCGTCTCGGAAACGAAGTTCACGATTGTTGCATAGCTCATTTTATCGACGAGGACAGTATTGTTCAACGCCTCGACGCCTCCGAAGAAGCTCATGCCAGCCATTGCCCAAATAAGCGCTACAATGCCCTCGGCGATCATCGCGCCGGCGAATATCCTGCGGCCATATTTTTCCTTCTCGACGCAACGCGCCATCAGAGGCGATTGGGTGGAGTGGAAGCCGGAAATGGCGCCGCAAGCCACCGACACGAACAATATCGGGAATATCGGCAGGCTGCCGGCCTGCGAGTGCATGTTGCGGAAGGTGTCGATGGTAAGCTCGGGAATAGTGAAATTGCCAAACAAAATCGCTCCCGAAACGGCTACAGCCATGAACAGCAGCGCAGCCCCGAACAGAGGATAAATCCGCCCGATAAGCTGGTCGATCGGCAGAATCGTGGCGAAGAAATAATACGCGAATACTATATACGAAAGCGTTACGACGCTGATTGTTTCGTTGCCGCTGGAATCGCGAAACAGGATTGCCAGAATCTCGGCCGGCCCTTTGACGAAGACCGCGCCCACCTGCACAAGGAGAAATATCGTAAATATGCGCATGAAGTATTTGAATCCGGGGCCTAAGTACCGCCCGACGATCTCGGGAATGCTTTCGCCGTCGTTGCGGAAACTGATCATGCCGGAAATGTAGTCGTGCACCACGCCTGCGAAAAGGCAGCCCAAGACTATCCAGATGAAAACAATCGGCCCAAACATTGCGCCGGCAATTGCGCCGAAAATCGGGCCTAAGCCAGCTATGTTTAAGAATTGAATCGTGAAGATACGCCACCAACTCATCGGCACGAAGTCCACTCCGTCATAGAGACGAGTGGCGGGCGCCTCCACGTTTGGCCGGAAACCGAAAATTCCTTCTAAGTACTTGCCATAGATGAAATAACCGGCGACAAGAATGATCAGAGAAATAAAGAAAGTAAGCATTGTCCACAAAGCTCCGTTTGTTTAATAAACATAAACGGAAATTACGGAAATTATTTCTAAATCGCAAGATTGCAAAAGCAGAATTATACATTATTTGAGGCTGGCCGAAGGAGTGGATGAGATTGGTGGGACTGACACCGAAGAGACTGCGAGAGAAAGTATTAAAATTGCAACAATGGGTTTTAACCCATTGCAAACATCGCGATAAACTATTGAAATATCGACAAATCCCCCAACCCCCTTTGCCAAATGGGGCTAAAGAAAGTGATCACGTAAAGCACTGACAATACAAGAGATAGAGGCGTACTCAAACCCACGGGTTAACCCGTGGGATGGCTGTCTATACTTTCGCATTGATACCGCGCTAACGGTTATTGTATTGCAGCAAACTATTGCCTTTTTACCGATTGGACGATATGTTTCACGCCGTCTTTGTCGTAATACTTGTACGGGGACATACCAACCTTTTCGGCTACCTTTTGCGAAGCTGCGTTCTGCACCGTGGTATACGAAAATATCTCAGAGTAATTCAATACTTCGAAAGCGTAATCGCGGCAAGCAATGGCCGCCTCTGTCGCGTAGCCTTGGTTGCAGTACTCTTTTATTATATGGAATCCAATTTCTGGGACGATTTCTCCGTCGATATTTTGCATCGTAATGCCGCAATCGCCGATAAAGACGTCGCCAGCCCTGAGCACCACTGCCCACAGGCCGTGCTTGTCGGTTGCGTATCTGCGAATGTTCTTCGCAATCCAATTCTCCACATCTTCGTCGCTGAATGGTTTCGGATAGTATTTCATGGATTCCGGATCCGAAAGCACCTTCTTGAGTTCATCCTTGTCGCTGGGCTTCAGTTCACGAAGGTACAATCTCTCGCACTCGATGACCATGAATTCGTTATTCTTCGATATTTCCATTGGGCTAATCATCTTTCCTGTTGCACTCAAACCAGCGTAGCCGCCTGAGAGTTTTGAGCGCTCCCTTTCGGATTTAGCAAATCATTCAACTCGATTAGTGCAGCACGTCGTCGGCAAACTCTTTGAAGTCGAGCGAGCGGGCCAGCTTTTCGACTGCTGCGAAGTATTTTGCTTCCTTGCCCGGTTCGAATTCTGCCTTGAACAGCGCAACGTTCGCCAGAGTGAGCAGTTTCATTTCCGGCGGCAGATAAACAGATTTCTTAGCAGCCATTTCGAGCAGCCCACGAGCCTCGGGAACACGCCGCTGGCGCAGCCTCAGTATCGCATAAACATTGAGGAACATGCACTCGGAGACCACATCGACGCCCTTTTCGAGCGCGTCCGATGCCATATTGGCGTACTGCTCGGCACCGGAGAAATTCCCGAATTCGATCAATGCTTTCGTTGCAATCGTTAGCAATTGCAGTTGCTCGGAGTGGCGCAGGTTCACCTTGTTCATTTCGTAGTATTCGATGGCGCGGTCCGAAACGTCCTTGAACTGCCTTTCGTGGAACATGTTTGCCAGGTGGTTTCTTTCGCGCAGGAAACTCTCGCCCGCCGATGCCGTGATTTCGGCCGGAGCGGCCTGCGTCGGGGCTGCCGTGGCCTCCGGGACGTCGAAATTGAAGTTCGGCATAGTACGAAATATTTCCTGGAATGCGTTTATCTGTTTTGCGGCAGCGTCTTCATCATCGTCGTTTTGGCTGATGTTTTTGTACTCGTCGAAGATTGTTTGTACTGTTTCGCCGCTTCCCAATTCTTTCGCGGCTTCTGCAACGGCCACGAGCATCGATTTGGTCGTGTCGTCGTCGCCGGATTCGGAGCTGTGGCCCGCCAGGTAGGGCGCGATTTGCCGGCGGACGGATTCGTTTTCGGCCGAGTCGTAGAGTTGCTTCAGCATCGAAGCGATGTGCCCGTGCAGGGCCACTTTTTCCTCGTATTCGAGCATGTTCTCGAAGTGCGAATAATAGAGAGCTTGGGTGAATTCATACACTGTAGTGCGGCTGCCATAGCGCATTTGCGCGCCGATGCTCCTGATGATGCCGGTTTTGTTCTGCACCGAACGCAGCATACGAATCGTCTGTAGCAGGTCCGTCCTGATAAGCTCGCTGATCACGAGGGCAGTGAATTCTCGCCCCTCGGCGCTGCACACGGCCAGCAGGTTCTTTTCGTCTTCGCTAAGCGTATCGAGTACGTGCGAAAAGGCCGAATGCACCGACGACGGCAGGTAGTCCGTATCGCCAAAGTTGGGGTTCAGCGTGCCGTCCGGGTTGAACGGAGAATACTTCTTGAAATACTTCAGATACTCGATGATCACGCCGGGCGTGCCGAAAGAGTGGTTGTATATCCAAGTTTCAAATTTATCGTTCGGGATGTAATGTTCGAAGAACAGTTTGCAGAATTTGTTTATGTCCTGCGTGGCCATTGGGAACAATTCGGTGAGGGAAACGTTCGCCGCGCCCGTGTGTTCGGCAATGAACGTAACCAAAGGGGACGAAATGGATTCGGCGACGCTTTTTTTGTACGAAATAACGAACGATAGAGGCATCGGCGAGGCCATAGCAAACATATTGAGCAGGGCAATCGATTGCGGATCGGAAAAGTGGAAATCATCGATAAAGATGACGGCCGGTGCGTCCTGTGTCAGCGCGCCGAGTGCGTTGTAGAAGTCCTGAAGAGTAGTGCTTTCGAGCGAATCGGATTCGCCAACCTCGTCGAACTTGTATTCCCTGTAGTCCCGGCCGATGTCCTTCACGGCGGCAATAACGTCGCCCAGCAAGGGGATGGCCGAAAGCAGGGACATCGAAGCCTTCACGTAGAATTTCTTCTTTGCAGAGAAGCCTTTGCGCAGCTTGAATACGTCGATAGCTTTGATAAATGGTTGTAGTGGCTGTATGTTCCCAACGTTAATCTTTCCGATGGGCGCCTCGCATTGGAAATAAATGCTCTGGAGCGAGTAAGTGTCCTTCGCTGCCTCGTGGAAATATTTCAGAATATGGGTCTTGCCGAGTGCGGTCTCGCCGTTAATAAGCAGTATCGATGGCTTGCTTTTGCCGGTTAAATTTTCCAGTGCAGTTACAATTGTGTTGCATACTTCCGATTGCCCGACGATGATATTTTCTTGGAACATAGCTGCCGTAAAATATTCCACAAATCAAGTTTACAATTTAAGAAGTTTTTCTTAATAATCATACTTAAATCAATCTAAGTAATAACAATAATAATTTCCAAGTTGGTTCCTCATGACTTTCGATTAAACTATTGTCCAATGCTATTAGTCTATTTTTTTGGTGTTGTTTCTAATTCGAGAGTTTCAAAATGATTAAATACGTTCTCATTTTTGGTATAATATTCGCGATTGCTGCAAAGGCCGGCCAGCTATATTTCCCACCGATTGGTCAGTCCGAGTGGGCGACCATCTCGTTGGAAGAATCCGGCTTCAAACCCGATGCAATTGACAGCCTATACAAATTCCTTCAGGCGAACGATTCCAAAGCTTTTATCCTGCTTCGTGATGGGAAGATTGTGCTCGAAAAGTATTTTAATACATTTACAGCCGATAGTCTTTGGTACTGGGCTTCATCTGGCAAATCCCTTACATCTTTCGTTGCGGGTATTGCCCAGGCCGATGGGCTTCTGAATCTGGATGCACCAAGTTCAACTTATTTGGGCAGCGGTTGGAGCAGTTGCGCCGAAGTAGATGAGCAGCAGATTACTGTCCGCCATCACCTGAGTATGAGCACAGGTTTGGACGACCGAGTGGAGGATAACCATTGCACTCTGGACTCCTGCTTGGTTTGCCTCGCCCCGCCAGCCACCCGTTGGGCCTATCACAACGCACCATATACGCTTCTGGACGGCATTATCGAGAATTCGACCGGGCAAAAATTGAATAATTACATTAGTAAGAAAATCAAAGCGCAAACCGGAATGACAGGAGCTTTTGTCAGAATCGGGTACGATAATGTTTTTGTGAGCAATGCTCGCTCAATGGCTCGGTTTGGGCTGTTGGTGCTTTCTCGCGGGTATTGGGACGGCATCCCTATTCTTAACGATACCAATTACTTCCGGGCAATGACTAATACTTCAACTGATTTGAATAAATCATACGGCTATTTGTGGTGGTTGAACGGCAAGGCGTCTTATATGGTACCAACTTTGCAATATGTTTTCGATGGACCGCTATTTCCAAATGCACCGCCTGATATGATTTCTGCTCTTGGCAAGAATGGACAATTCCTGAATATTGTGCCGAGCAAGAATCTGGTTTGGCTTCGCTTAGGGAATGCTCCCGAATCGGCAGAAGTACCGTTTAGGCTAAACGACCAGATATGGGCGTATGTTAATTCGCTTAGTTCAAATACCTCGGCCGAAGAGCCCAAAGACGAATCGGCAATCCGCATTCAAACGCGAAGCGGGGGTAGCTTGTTAGTCGAAAATTCAGGAAAAACGTCAGTTCGATTTGGCTTGTATAATATTCTTGGAGAAAAGCTTGTTGAGACGGAGGTTCTTGGTTCATTCGAGACATGCAGAATCGGAGCAGGTGTGTATTTTGCCATGTGGCGAGAAGGCAACAAAGACTGCACAAAAAAGGTGATTGTTGTCGAATAGCGTGGTCTCGTGCCCTGTGTAAGTCCTTAATATGCCACAGTGGGGCAAGCTCCACTGCACCCAAAAATGCTATTTCAACAGGTTCCTAAAAGCAGTAAATATTCCACCATGCTACATCTTAGCGTCTTTATCTGGCTTCGCAACGGCGTGACAGACAGTCCCATACTGTCTGTTCGTGATTGATTTCTCTCGGCGGCATTTCTCGAAAAAATGGGGGCGGGTTTGCAGTCAGTATAGCGCGCGGCAATGCTTCACGGCCAAGATGATCACCGAAGCGCCATCGGGAGAAGGCCTGAAGATCAGGCGATAGTTTCCGACTATGAGTTCGTAGTATTCCAATTCGGGGAATTCCGGAAGCCTCTTCCCGATTTTAGGGAAGTCTTTGAGCATTTCGGCGGATTCGGAAATGATTTTGATTCGCGCGCCCTGGTTGAAGCTCGAGATGTTGTACTCGAAAATATCCTGAAGGTCGAGGAATGCCTTTTGAGTCCAAACTACTGATTTAGCCATTTTTCCACCTCCGAACTAACGAAATCAATTGGTAAGAATCGTGCAAGGAAAGCGTCTTCTTCGCCGGCGGCAATTTCGTCCAAGAGCTGGACGGAATACAGTATCTCCTCGGCAGAACACATTTCGGGAAGCGTATTAATGAAATCGAGAACGATTTTTTTTTGAATCAACATTTTCACTCCAATAGCAGAGTTTATTTTCCGATACTTTGTGAAAATCCTAACGGCAAATGGGGACTATCACTCAAAAAAACGTTTCCCACTCGGCCAGCGATAGCTGCAAAGTGGGAAACGATGACAAATTATTATGCGGCGCGGCTCTCCGAGTTGCGTAACTCTTTGGGCAAATCGCCGGACGGACCATTGCTTTCTGCGATTGCATAAGTGCAAGAAATTATAGGAATTCCCGAAAGCACTTCTGCGCGAGCGAGGAAAGCTCTCATTTCCGAAAGACGATTAGCGGGAGTAGTACTCGACGACGAGCGGTACTTCGCAAATCACCGGAACTTCTTCTTTCGGGGGTACGTAGAGGTACTTCACCGAGAAGTCGGCTTTCGAAAGCTCTAAATATGGCGGAGGAGCGGCGGAACGGATTGCATCTTGGAAGCATTCCAATTTTCTGCTCTTCTCTTTGACGGATACGACGTCGTTTGCGCGAACTTTGTAGCAGGGGATGTTCACTCTTCTGCCGTTCACGTGGATATGCCCATGGTTGACATATTGGCGAGCGGCGTACATCGAACGGGCAAGGCCCGAACGGAACACGACTGCATCAAGGCGTGCTTCGAGGAGTTGCACAAAGATATCACCAGTGTTACCCGTAAGGTGGGCGGCTTCTTTGTAATAATTGCGCATTTGCTTCTCGGAGACGTTGTATTGC
>CAZSWR010000066.1:0-21427 GCA_964610885.1 uncultured Hyphomicrobiales bacterium
CTTTTTCAAAGGGGGAAAAAGATGGTTGTGTGCTAATACATTGATAATATTATAGATAGTACTTGATATAGGGCTACAGAGGCACTGTTTCAAAAGCTCCAACCCGAATTATACTTATGATTTAAAATTTTCGATAAATATTGCTAAATTGTGAGCAGATATTGATTTCTTGGCATAATATTAAACATAACAAGAGAATAATTCACAGTATTTAATTAATATTTTGATCAATATTCACATTTTAATATTATACTCGTGAATTTGTATTATATCCCCCTTTTTAAACAGGTTGGGGGATTTGTCGCTCGGCTATTCATGCTGATTATCATCGACTATTGTCTGCGCGTCCGGCACGATCTCGCCGCGCTTTTCCATCTTCTTGTATATCACGAACGAATATACCACAGGCACGAGGCAGCCAACCACGATGAAAGCCAACAGTAGAGACATAAGCCAAATCGGGTCTTCCAACGGAATGGCCACCGCTGCCGCGATAATCGCACCGAAAAACATGAACCGACCGCCCACGCGGTGGGTGGCGCGCCACACAGCTTCGCTATTGAGCGTCCAGGGCGTGCGAATCCCGAGGAAATAGTTCTGGCGCACGCGGCCCATCAGGTTCCCCAAGAGCGCAAATAGGCCTAAAACGGCGAATACTATGATCTTCCCGATATTGATGTCCAGGCCAGTGGAGGCTATCATCACAATGATCGAGACCACAGTGCCGAACACTGCCATTCCGATGCGTATCTGCGTGTATGATTTTTTGAAAAGGCTGTAATTCGCCCATCGCGAATCAATTTTCGGGATGGCAATGAACAGCAAATACAGCAGCACGTTGAATCCCGGCCCCATGAAAATACCGATCTCCTTCGGCGCGTAATTGTCCGGCTTGTTGTCGATGCCCCAGTGGATCGGAACCTGAGCGGGAAAGCTGTCCCACATCGCACAGGCAACGATAAAAGGCACAGCAAGAATTATATAGAAATACCATTCGTTTTTCAGAAACTCTTTCATCCTTCGGTCCCCTTTTCTTTTTTGATTAATTGATAAATCCATTTAATTGTCTCGTCGAGCACAGAAGTGTTCAGCGAATAGTAAACGAATTGCCCGCGTTTGACGGAAATCACCAATCCGCCCTGGCGCAGCAGGTCGAGGTGGTACGAAATGCTCGGCTTGGTCATCTCGAAGGCGTCGGCAATTTCGCCAGCCGTCTTGTCGCCCTCCCGAAGCAACTCCAGTATCTTCCGCCGTGATGGGTCGTCCAATGCTTTGAATAATCCGTTCATATCCTCTCCGAATTTGTCCGCTGCCATGCGCTGGCCCGCCATTAGCAACGGAAGCAGGATTGATAAACTGTTGACTGCTTTCATAAAAATGTAATTTGTCAAAAGATATTTAGATAATTATCTAAATGCCTAATGCAATTTAATGATATTTTTTATTCAATGCAAATTAATTTTAAAATATTTTTTTGTTCTATTGCGAATTGTATGGGGGTAATTCAAAATAATATTAAGCGCCTTTTAAAAAAGTATCGATCAACGGACTCACGGGTTAACCCGTGGGATGGCTGATCTGTACTATTTCAACAGCCTGCTAAGCCTTTACTGCGTATTTAACTATTACTCAGGATAAAAGCAAATTGGATATTTCAATCCCAGTTTGAAGAAATTTGCAATTCTGCACGCACTTCCGGCATTTAATTCGATTCTGTCAAATTGTGCAGTCAAGGTTATTCTTTGGCGCCTGCTGATATGTTTGTTGTCGCCGAAATGGTATCCTTCCAATTCTTGTTTGTTAAAGGGCAAAGCAATTTCAAGCGCCGCGCCGGGATTGAGCGACTTAACGCAGGCGCCCGAGGTTGAAATCGATGCCTTGTAATAAGCGGACAATGTAAAAATTCCAAAAGCTCCCTTTATGGCCGGCCCACCGGAAAAGGTAGCACCGAACTGATTCTTGGCGGATTCGTTATCTGCAAAGAAATCTGTTCCGGGGCGAAAACTTCGCATGGCAATCCCTAAGTCGAATGAGCTATACAAATAATCTCCGTTACGATTCGCTATAAATGGTATTGAATACCCATACCCGATTTTTAACCAATTGATATCCTTCGAATACAAATCGTTGTATTTTATGTCCAATATATCAGCATTAAGATGCCCGAATTGATTGTGTTCGACAGAGTCTATTTGGTTCTTTGGTATCGCAAAATGGAACTTCATCAATTCGAAATTTCCTGTTGCGCATTTTCTTGATTCTTTGTATCCAAGGCCAAAATTAATTAAATCCATTCTGTTGTTAAAGAATCCGGCGCCGTCCAAAGTACTGTAAAAGAATTGAAGCTTAAAAAACAAAGAATAATTGTTATAAGACCTATCGAAACAGCGAGAATTTTCAAATGCCAAATTGAAATAGATATCCGTTGGATTGTGTGAGTCGGCACGAGCATGAAGACATGATCCGGCACCGATTGCCAAAGCACACAACAGAACGTATATCATTTTAAGCAGGCGAATCATCAACTTCTCCATAATAAATGGTCACAAAAATTACTATCAATAAGCTATGAATTCTGGTTATACTCAAGCAGAACATTGTAAAATCACACTCACCAGCCTATTTCGTCAAAGCTTCAACTTTCGCTCTGATATCTTTGTCCTTAAGCATCTTTTTGAAGGAGTCGTCTGTTAATGGATCGGGCATGGACTCGCCCGGAAGCACGTGCGAGCGCCGAGCAAATGACTTCTCCAGATACTCGACAGCAGACTTAAAGTCGCCGCTCTCGGCATAGTAACAGCCCAAATTGTAGTAGAAGTTGGGATAGTTTGGGTCGAATTTAACACCTTGCTCGAAAGTGTATTTCGCCTTCTCCAATTCACCGATCATTGCGTATGCCATGCCGAGATTGTCGTAGGCCACAATACTATAATCATGATTCATTTCCACTTGAATCAACATACTCATTAGTGCCGTATAAGCGGAAATAGCCGTTTGATAATCCTTTTTGTTGTAAGCTTCGTTCCCATAAATAAAGCAATAAAGAGCTGCCTCTTGGTAAACACTGTCGAGTTCGGCAACGAACTTATCGGGTTTGTTGTCAATCTTCACGTTGCCAATAAATGAGAAGAACTTGTCTAAAGCATCATCTTTGGGGTTCATCATCGAGATATGAATATCGAGCCAGCTGTCGTCAAAGAACACAATCGACCTCGTGTTCAGTTGGTCAATTGCTTTGCCATTGTATTTCGAGAAATGAAATATATAAGTATGCATTCCGTTGACCACCATTTGCTCTTGGCGAGTGAGAGTGCCAATCAGCGCGTCGTCGCGCATCATCTTCTTAATAATCTCTTCTTCTGTATTGCTGTTGAATCGCTTCTGAATGATAAATGAAACGTTCAACTTGTTGATTGAATCCTGGTAACAGTAGTAGCTACCGGACAGCATAGGACGTAAAAACGGATTGAATTTAAAGCTGCCTTTCGGAAAAGAAATCACTTTGGAGATATGCGCGTCGCTCATCTCGTAACTTGTTTCCGAGGCTTTGGATTCGGTATTTGAAAGGAAAACGAGACAAATAATAAAAGTAATAATCAATACAGATTGCTTCCTCATTTCAGACCTCGAAATATATAAAAAAATAGCTTCTTAAGTTACTCAAAAAATAGCTAATAAAAAAGCCTTGATTTGAAGAATTTAGTGATATTTGGATTGGGGTAATATATCAAATACAAAAATTCGATATAAAAAAACAAATAAATACCAACGAGCTTGCCGATAAGTGTTTGGGAAAATTGTGAGGAAGAAGGCCTTGGGGGATGCTATACACAAAAAAAACTTTCCGAATGGAGGCCCACTCGGAAAGTTTATTCGAGATTCAATCAGTATGTTCGGGAACTATTCTTCGTCGAAGCTGTCCACCTGCACGTCGAACTGTTTGTGGTTCAAGTTGATGCGGTAAACCTTTGTCTGAGTGGGTTTCTTGCCTGCGGTGCTGATTTCCGGCACTTCGGAGACCTTGCGGACGCTGGCTTTGGTTTTGCCCTTCAGGAAGGCGATACCTTTGGTTTGGCAGGCCGTGGCGATGAAGACGTTCTCTTCGGTTGTTTCGATGCCTTCTTCTTCGCAAACTTTCTTCCAGTGTGCGAGTCCTTTTTTCTCGTCGCGTTCGGCGATGTCCACAGGGGCTTCAGTGGTTACGGGCAGTTTGAGCTGTTCGCTGGCGATGCGGATGACTTCCGGATCGGGAGCGGACGGGGTTTTGCCGAAGTAGCCGAGCACCATCTTGCCGTAGCCGTCGGCGATTTGTTGCCATTTGCCGGCCATGACGTTATTGTAGGCCTGTTGGAAATAGAACTGCGAAACGGGCGTAACGGACGTACCGAAACCACCTTTGACGACGACTTCGCGCATTTCTTTGATCACTTCGGGGAAGCGGTCGAGCACTTTGTAGTCGCGCATCATTTGCGTGTTTGCCGTGAGAGCGCCGCCGGGCATGGGCGAGAACGGGATCATCGGCGAAACCTGAGTGGCTTCCGGCGGGAAGAAGTATTCGCTAAGGGCATCTTTGAATTCTTCTTCGAATACGCGAACTTTTTCCATATCGATACCGAGATCGAATGGTTTGCCCTTGAGCGCGTGGAGCATCATGATCATATCGGGTTGGCTCGTGCCGCCGGAGACGGGGGCTGCGGCCAGATCGAGACCGTCTGCGCCTGCCTCGAGTGCTGCCAAATAGCATGCAATCGATACGCCTGCTGTTTCGTGCGAGTGGACGCGGATATGCGTGCCCTCGGGAAGCATTTTGCGAGCCATTTTGATTGTGTCGTACATTTTCTGCGGGGCGGAGGTTCCGCTGGCGTCTTTGAAGCAAACCGAATGGAACGGAATGCCTGCATCGAGAATGCGGCGAAGAGTTTTTTCGTAGAATGGAACGTCGTGGGCGCCGGTGCATCCCGGAGGCAATTCCATCATGGTAACGACCACTTCGTGGCGCAGGCCGTGCTCCACGATGCGCTGACCGCTATAGATAAGGTTATCGACATCGTTGAGCGCGTCGAAATTCCTGATCGTGGTTGTTCCGTGTTTTTTGAAGAGCTTAGCGTGCATATCGATCACCTCGCGTGGCGAAGTGTCGAGAGTAACTGTATTCACACCGCGGGCAAGCGTCTGGAGGTTTACGTCCGGACCGACCACTTCGCGGATTTTGTCCATATCGTCGAATGGATTTTCGTTCAGGTAGAACACCGGGGCCTGGAAGCGAGCACCACCACCAAACTCAATGTGGGTGAGTCCTACGTGTTTTGCAGCTTCGAGAGCAGGCAGAAAGTCCTCCAATAGTACTCTTCCGCCGAACACCGATTGGAAACCGTCCCTGAAGGAAGTATCCATCACATCAATTAGTTTCTTTGCCATAAGCACTCTCTTTTCTCTTGAATTATTTGTTTCGTAACTATTCCGAGTCTTTATGATCCAAGGTTTTGTTACTGTACTATATTTTAGGAATATTCTTTTTATATTGTAAGGATTTCCACAGATTTCCGGGTTGTTTTTGCGTTTACTTTCGTGCGATATTGGGCTTGTGGATTCTTACTTTTTTTTCATAATCAAAGGACTTCAATAGTTATTAAACTATTTTGTTATACAAAGTTATAACAAATTTTGAAAACGGAAAACAATTATTTTAAGTGTATTACGGGCGTTTATTTTTTAACATACAACTTTAGTTGCGAAATATCGAACGTTGTGATATTATTCACACAGATATATTTCGTAATTTATCAATAAGTTAATTTATTCACATTGCGAAATTGAGAAGTTTTTCACACCCAGCCCGAGGGCCAATTGTGTTGCTTTTTCATCTGTTATAGGCTTATATATGAATATTTATTAATTCTTTTTTCAGCATTCGGTAAATTTTTATCGAATAAATGAGGTCATTTATATCACAGTTCAGACAAATGACTGCCAACCTTCCGAAGGTTTTAAACCTAAGACTTGTTCATAAGGCACTGTGGCATTAACCTTCGGAAGGTTCCCCAAGACTCAGCAAAATAACTCTATTCCATTTACTTGATACTTTTTCCTTGTTACTTGCAACTATTTATCATCACATCACCACATCGGCTAATCATCACATCACCACATCATCGGCCGGGTTCCAAACACGCCCCTACAGAAGAATTGAATTCATTCTTATCATTCCAATCACACGAATCAGAGTTCAGACAATCATCACATCACCACATCAGCTAATCCACGGACGAGTTTTGAACATAAACCCGAAAGGAAAATATTCAGGTTTGTGAAACGTAGATATACTAAGAGGCTTTTGAAATAAGCATTTTGTTTGCATATTGGATTGCCATTGAATGTATGGATAGTGAGGCTGTTGAATTAGTATGTTGGTACTGTCGCCTCCGAACCTATTAATAAGTGGAAATAAACGCAGACTCTGATAGCTTAAAATCGTTCTCAGTAATTGTTTTGTAGATAAAAATATATTTCGTAATTTATCGAACTTGTAACAGCAAAAATTTGAAAAAGATGAAGTGGGGAAAATAATACACATAGATAGTATTGAAGAAGGCCTTATTCTTTCTGAACCTGTAATGAACAGTTATGGGCAGATACTTATTCCTTCCGGAGCCACTCTCTCGAGCAAGCATATTACATTGCTCAAGACATGGAACATACAAACTGTTTCCATCAAATCCGACGACGAAGAAGAGAATACAGAAATGAGCGAAGAGGTGCGCCATCTGTGCATCGAAAACTTGCAGAAGCGAATGCGCTGGGAGACGAGGAACGACAACGAAAAGGATCTCTTTCAATTAGGCGTTATCTTTGAATTCAAGACCATGAACAAAAAGGATATTCCCGAGCAATGAACATTCAGACAATCATAGATCAAGTTGACGAGTTCCCAACGCTGCCAACAATATATTCGACTCTGATCGATATCATGTCGAATCCGCGTTCGTCTGTGAACGACGTGGCCAGCGTCATCGAAAAGGATCAGGCGTCTGCCGTGAAAGTGCTCAGGGCCGTCAATTCTTCAATTTATGGTTTGCAAGTGCGCGTCAGCTCGATTTCCCAAGCAATTTTCCACATCGGATTCAATGAAGTGAAGAATCTGCTCATCACGCTTGCGCTCATCAAAATGTTTGAAAAAACCAAATCCAGCAATTCTTTCAATGTCGTTGATTTCTGGAAACATTCGATTGCTGTCGGGGTCATTTCAAGGATACTCGGACAGGTTATCGGAGTCAAAAAACTCGAGGATTATTTCATTTCGGGCATCGTCCACGACATCGGCAAGCTGTTCTTCCTCAATTTTTTCAACGAAGCATACACCAAGACCATCGATTTAGTTTTCGAGCAGAACCTTTCGCTCCGCCAGAGCGAGCTGAAGCTGCATGGAGTCTCGCACAACATAGTCGGCGAATTGCTCGCCTCGAAATGGAAACTGCCGGACAATATCCGAAATGCAATCAAATTCCACAATAGCGGCGCCGTCAACGGGAAATATGACCCATTGGTCGCCTGCGTCCATGTTGCCGACATTGTCGCTCGATTCATGAAACTTGGGAATCCGGGCGATAATATTATTCCTCAGCCGTATTTCGACGTATGGAACGAAATGAAAATTCCGAACAACACATTCGTTGGCCTGGTTCCAAAGATCATGAGCGATTACAATCAATCAATATCAATTCTTATTCTGAAATGAAATGAAACCGAATAAAACACAATTTTCGTTAGTTGATTACCTGCCCTTCATCGAAGCAATCGAAGAATACAGCCGCTTTCGCGCTAGCTTTTCGACTGTCAGCCAAGTGCAGAACCAAGGGCTGAACGTCTTTTCGCAACTACCGGAAACTCATTCTGTTTCGCTTTTCATGCTCAACGACGACGCAATGCTTTTCGACCATATCGAAACAATTCCGAACGAATTCGCCGACGAAGCCACCAAAATCTTCCCGTACATGATCGAAATCGGCATCGTCGGGGCCGCTGTTTCCACCAGGAACATCTCGTACAATCCATCGACGGGCAGCGCGCAACAGGACTATTTCGTGATCATTCCTTTGGTCAAGCCGAATTCCGTGCTGGGCTTGATCGTCCTCACGCTCAACGTGCCGCCTGAGAAACTCGGCCAATACTTCTTTATTTTTTCAAATATCCAGGCCAGCCTGTTTTCGTATTCGCTGGACAATATCCATCTGCAGAACAAGGATATAATCAATCAGGAAATCTTAGACCAAAAGGTTGCATACAGGACTATGTATTTGGTGAACAGCAAGAAGCAGCTTGCCGAGAAATTCGCCAATTTGCAGTCCAACCTTTCGATGTCCATCCCGCACGAATTCCGGACGCCTATCCACCAGATTCTGTCGTCGGCGGATTTCGTGCTCTCGCGTTTCGACGACGTGGCCAAGGAAGACCTTCGCGAAATGCTTACCGATATTAAAAATGCTGCGAATCGATTGAGGAAAATGACAGATAACTATCTGTTCTATGCCAATCTGATGGTGAAATCGACAAACGTTGCCGAGATTATCAACATGCAGCATCAGGAAACTATTAATCCGGTTTCGATTGTTTACGACAGCTTCAACGAAACCGCATTCGAACACAACCGCACCGAAGACGTGCAATTCCAATTGATGGACGCGCCGGTCGCCATCTCGAGCGAATACTTCGCGAAGATCGTCCGCGAGATCGCCGACAACAGCTTTAAATACTCCAAACCGAATACGGTTATCAGCGTCCAATCAGTCGTCGAAGACAACTCACTTCGCTTTTCGTTCACCGACCACGGCCGCGGTCTGACCCAAGAGCAAATCGAAACGATCGATGCCTATATGCAATTCGAACGCAGCAGCTACGAACAGCAGGGCGCCGGCCTCGGGATGGCCATCGTGATCAAGATTGTCCAAATGCACAACGGGCACTTCCACATCCAAAGCGAACCGAATAAGTTCACGACCGTTACGATCAAGTTGCCTTTGTCGTACCGCTCTCCTGCCATCGGGATGGAATAGCACGCGCCAGACTCAGTGCGCAAGATGCCACTCGCCACCGACCATCAAAGATATTTTTTCACAATTTCACAGCCGAAGTTCGTAGTATCGGCTTTTTTGTTATTTTTGAAAATAATTATTCACGAATTTACTTACATTGCATGATACTATTAGACGATATACTTATTGATGAAAACTTACTGAAGGCGCATTTCGCTTGCGACCTTGGCACTTGCAAAGGCGCCTGCTGCACTTTCCCCGGGGATTTGGGCGCGCCGCTTCTGGATTCAGAATTGGAAAAGATGGAAGCCGCCGTGGAACCATCCCGTAAATACCTTTCCGGAAAAGCCTTAAATTACATCGAAAAGCATGGCGTGGCACAGGGCGACAAAGGCAACTACACAACCCAGTGCATCAATGGGCGGGACTGCGTGTTCGTTTACTACGAAGGCGACGTGGCCAAATGCGCAATCGAACGTGCCTATTTCGCCGGAGAATACGATTTCCGCAAGCCCATTTCGTGTCACCTCTTCCCCATTCGCGAATCGTTTTACGCCGGAAAGTATATCTATTACCAGAAAATCGTAGAGTGCGCCTCGGCCGTCCGCCACGGAGACAAGGAAGGCATCTCGCTCGTCGATTCGCTCGAGGACGCAATCGTCCGCGCCTATGGCCGCGATTGGTTCGAATTGCTCAAGACGTACAAAGAAAGCCTCGACAAATAAGACACAAATTTACGCCATAATTTGATAATAAACCAACCCCGAAGGGGTTGAACATGAATAACCCCGCCTCGTGAGGCGGGGACAACATGACTTTCGAGAGGCGGGGGCAACGCAATCCTCGAGAGGCGGGGACAACATGACTTTCGAGAGGCGGGGGCAACGCAATCCTCGTGAGGCGGGGTGGCACGTCTCAGAACCAACCATTTCTTCGCTCGCATCGCCATACTCAACTATTTTCTGCATCATCCCTTTCAAATAGCAACGATGTTTATTTCTTTACGTATTTCTTCAGTATGCAGGATTGTGTTATTTTTGCTTATGTGCAAAACTGCATTTTTCGAATACTGTTGATTAGGATCGAACGTACCACATGAAATATATTGACAGAACTTGCTTCGTGCGAAGTAAAACCATCGCTTGCCTGCTGATTGTGACGGTGGCGGCGCTCGCTTCGTGTTCGCAACCGAAGCCGGCAGCAAAAAGCCACTCGGCTCCGATCCGTGTGCGGACTCTGCCAGCCCGCGACCTTTCGTTCGAGAACATGACGGCCAAGGGCGACCTGACAGCAGCCTTCTACGGGCAGAACCAGAGCGCAAGTTTCAAGATGCAAATCGCCCGCGCCGATTCGCTCACGCTGACTGTCTCCGGGCCTTTGGGCATCACAGCCGGAAAACTCTACGCCAAACCTCAATTCTTCGCGTTCTATAATGTCTTTATGAACGAAGCATACACCGGCACCCCAACCGAGGAGAACCTGCGATCGGCGCTCAGCCTGCCCGTCGCCTATGCGGATTTCGTCCGGCTGATGCGGGCCGAAACGCCATTCGAGCCTGCTAAATACGTACGCTTCGACCAAAGCGAACTCGTTTATTTCAAATACAAAGATTCAACATTCTCCGACGTCGTCTTCCTTAATTCCGACAGCACAATCAGTTCGTACCACCGCCGCTCAAACGATGGCTCGACGCAGATGTCTGTTTTCTTCATGGACTACCAATATACCGACGGCAGAATGTTCCCGCGGAGGATATCTATCACTTTTCCGCCCATCAGCAGCGAAGTGAAAATCGAATTCGACGACATCAAATTCAACGAATATTTCGGAAAACCCTTTTCGTTCGGAATCCCATCGTCGGTCAAGACAAGGAGCATAGATTAATCAAAGCCGATGAAGTACCCGAAACTCAAATATTGCCTCTTCGTCGCCATTTGTTGGCTGGCCGCTCTGGCTGCTTCGGCGCCGGGCAGCGCCCAGTCCCAATCGCTTGGCAATGCTATCGGGAAACAATCGGCCGCCACGCCCAAAGATTCGCTAAATTCAAAAAAAGATAGTATCTCAAATGATACGTCCGCCACGAAAAAGCGGAAAATGAGCGGTATAGATTCCGTGGTTACTTATTCGGCAAAGGACTCTGTCCGTTTCAATCTTCCGTCAAAGAAAATCCGTCTGCGCGGCAGCGCAAAAATGGACTACAAAACGCAATCGCTCAGCGCGGAAGTAATCGAATTGGAGCTAAACAATTCATTGCTCCGATCGGAGGGCGCCCGAGATACCGCAGGACACACCTACGGCAGCCCGCAGTTCACCGACGCGAAAGATGTTTTCTTCGGCTCGAAGATAAAATACAATTTCCGCACAGCCCAAGGCTCGATCGATATGGGCGAAACCAAGCTCGAGGACGGTTACTACTTTGGCGAATCGATAAGCCGCGTTTCCGAAACGGAACTTTTCGTCAAAAATGGCTGCTACACCACTTGCAGCGACCCGCACCCGCATTACTATTTCGGCTCGCCGGAGATGAAAGTGGTGGCCCAAGACCGCGTTTTGCTGGATCCGCTCGTGCTCTACGTGGAGGATATGCCCGTGTTTATTGTCCCGTTTGGCCTGTATTTCCCCACCAAGGGCGGGCGCCAATCGGGAATCATCATCCCGTCGTTCTTCTTCTCGAAGAGCCGTGGCGTTACGTTCGAGAATCTCGGGCTGTACCTGGCGCTTAGCGATTACTACGACACAAAAATCACGGCCGACCTCTACACGAAAGGTGGCTTCACGCTGAAGAACTACTGGCAATGGAAACTACTGAATAAATTCTATGGGAACCTCGAGGCGTCGTTCGGCAAAACGAGGACAAACGTGGACGACGACTACACCAAGAATTGGAGCCTGCGGCTGAACCACAACCAACAGATCACGCCCCAAAGCTCGTTCGTGGCAAATGTCAATTTCTCTTCGCAGGATTTCAACAGAAACACAACGTGGGATATTAATTCTCGTGTTCAGCAGACCATGTCGTCGAACGCCTCCTATTCCACATCGTTCGATAACGGATCGAACCTTTCGGTGTCGTACCGCCGCACTCAAAACATCATCACCAACGCATACAATCAGGGCGCCTCGACATCGTATTCGCTGCCCTCGTGGAAACCACTAAAGAAGGCGCTGGACTCGAAGAATTGGCTCGGCGACCTGACGGTGTCGTACAGCGGGACGGCCGATTGGAGCGAAGACAAATCCGTTACATACAAGCAAATCTATTCGCCAGACACCACGATCGACACAATTTCACATATAGCGGCCCAGCGCCGAATCTCGCACCGGCCGTCGATTTCCGTTTCGCCGAAGTTCGGTTACTTCACCGTTACGCCTTCGGTATCGTTTAGTGCAAACAATTACTTCCGCCGCCTGACCCGCCGGATGAACGAGGATTCAACCATTTCGGACGAATACGAAACCGGAATGTTCACCGAGTACAATTACAACTTCGGCGTGAGCGTTTCGACGAGGCTCTTCGGTATAATGAAACCAAACATCTTGGGCGTTAAGGCATTCCGCCACACGTTCGAGCCATCTTTGGCCTATTCGTACACGCCGGACCTGTCATCGTCGAGCTATGGATTCTACGACAGCTATTTCGACCGCCGACAGAACCGAAACGTTACCTACTCCCGCTTCGAAAGCGACGGAGGCGGCCTGGCCTCGCGCACAAAGAGCCAGAATATTTCCTATGGAATCAACAACAGCTTCGAGGCCAAAGTGGCAGACCGAGACACGCTGCCGGACAAGAATTTAGTGCTGCTCCGATTCAATATTTCGGGTGCGTACAATTTCATGGCCGATTCGCTCGGCTTTTCGGACATTTCGACCACTTTCCGCACGATGGACATCGGCAAGTTCTCCATGAACGGTTCCGCCGGATTCACAATTTACGACGAAGATTTCGACTTCGACAAATCGGGCAAGCCCACCGGCTCGATGCACCGCGTCAACCGACTCTACAGCACAACCGGAAACGGATTAGTGCGCCTGACGAGGTTCAATCTGAATATTTCGACTTCATTTTCGTCCGAGGGGCAATCGGCAAGCGCCACCGACGCAGCGGCCAAGCACCAAAGCGATTCTCTCGAATTGGGCGAACGTTTCCGCCAGAGATTGGACTACACTCCCGAAGAGCCTGACTACTTCGGCGACAAACTACCCGGTTACTCACCCGTCAATCTGCCCTGGACGCTGACCGCATCGCTGACCTATTCGTTGATTCGGACATACAAGAACCAAGACGATTGGCAGCTCGGCACGAACCTGAGCGGCACGCTTCGCCTGACCGATACGTGGAACGTAACGGCGAGCGCCATGTACGATTTCGTCTCCAAACAGCTCACAAACACGTCGATCGGCCTGACGAAAGACCTACACTGCTGGCAGTTGCAATTCACATGGCAACCCACCGGCTACAGCTCCGGTTTCTACCTGAAATTTGGCATCCGCGCCCCGCAGCTCCAGGACCTGAAGATCGAAAAACGCAACACACCATTCTACCGTTAATGGCTTATTGTCCATATTGTTCAAATGTTTTGAGTAGTCAACTCATCCGATGACTACAGCAGACGATTCAATTACAAGCGAATTTCCGGAGTCATCGGATTAGTAATATTTGCTGTGATTCATTTGAGTTTTTGACGTTGAAAAACCTTATCATCTTCCCCGACCTTAATAGCCCGTACATTATTATATACAACATACCTTATTATCTTATTCAATCAATTTCAAATAAGATAATAAAGTTGTTTTCATAGTTAGGATTCGTGTAAGCTATCAAGGTTTGTGAGTTGATAAGGTTCATTGTGGCTTCCAGAGATCGTAGTGGCACGGCATGAGATGCCCAATTTGTTTATTGATTCAAACACAGTTTAATATGAAATTTCGCTTAGGCTCTCGTAGAGGTTGATGTAGCTTTCGTAGCGTTCGGGGTCGATGGCGCCGCTCTCGCAGGCTTCCTTGATGGCGCAGTGGGGTTCGTGTGTATGCGTGCAGGGCATGAAACGGCATTTTTCCCTGTATTCGTCGAAATCGTGGTAATAGAGGGCCAGTTCGGATTTGGGCATTCCCTGGATGCCGAACTCACGAATTCCGGGCGTATCGATGAGCAGTCCGCCGCCGCGCAATTCGTACATGCAGACGCTGCTCGTGGTGTGGCAGCCCTTGCCGGTGCGTTCGCTGACCTCTTGGGTGGCTGTGAGTTCTTCGCCAAAGATTCTGTTTATGAAAGTGGATTTCCCCGCTCCCGACGGCCCGGACAGCACGGACTGTTTCCCTTTGATGAATCCGAGCAGGTCTTTGAGCCCTTTCTTTTTCTTCATACTAACGAAGAATAGTTCGATGCCCATCTTTGTATAAACAGAAAAATCTTCTTTGATGAATTCGACATCGTCCAAATCAATTTTATTGATGATGATCACGGGTTTCAGGTTGCCAAATTCAGCCGAGACCAAGTAGCGGTCGATGAGCCGGCGGTTGTAGAACGGCTCGGCAGCGGCCGAAAAGATGAGCAAGTACTCGATGTTTGTGGCGATAACGTCTTCCTCCACGCCGATGACGGGCTTGCGCGAGAGCATCGAACTGCGCTGCTCGACGAACACGATTGTGCCGCTGTCTGTCGCTTGGTCGGATTCGTCCGGCAGGTAGCTGACGAAATCGCCGACGGCCACGATTGTTGCTTTTTTGTTTTTAGAGCGGATCGAACCGGCGGCCACGCATTCCACTGTGTTGTCGAAGTCCAGCGAACCATCCTCGGCGACGGGCGCCACTTCGAATGCACGCCCGAAAGTGGCCACCACACGGCCTTTGATCACTTTGTCTGGCAAGTCTCCACCCTCGCGCAGCAGAATCCTTTTCGCGGTTCGTTTGCGTTTGGTTTCGAGGTTCGCCTCGGCGTTGGTGGTTTGTATCTGTTTAGCTTTTCTTGGCATATTGGGCTTAATCCGGATTCTCGTTGTGATTCGATTTCTTCAGCAGCAATTCGCCGGAGGCAAGGCCTCGGATAACGTAATACGCAACAGATCCGGCCAAGCTGATGAAAACCGCCAGCAAGAGAGCCAACTTACGATTGGGCGAGTAGCGTTCGGCCGGAACCAGCGCTCGGTCCAACTGTTCGACGGTCGGCAGGTCGCTGGCCTCTTGGATTCCCTCTTGGTATTTCTGGGATTCGAGGTAGGCGATGACTTGTTCGAGGATTTTCTGGTCGCGCACCATCGTTACGTATCGCCTCGAAATCGCGGGCACATCGCCCAAGGGCAAAGAGACTTTGTCTCCTTCGACGGCGCCGCCGCTCTGCATTTTCTGGAATTGGTTCCGCAGTGTGGATACTTTTTTTCGGTAAACATCGATTACTGCGGCGTCCTCGCCATATTCGAGCAACTTCGATTGCAATTCGATTTGCGCTTTGGCCAATTCAGATCCGACGGAGACCGCCTGCTGGACGGTGGCTTGGGATTGGGTTTCGAGGGCGAGCAATTTGTTTTTCCGTTTAAAATCTTCGAGCGCGCTATCGATGGAATCGAGTTCCACCTTTTTGGTAGCGAGCATTTTCTCGGCAAAAACTCTCTTCCGCCGAGCTTTCGAGCTGGACTTGTCTTGGTTGTACCTGTCCAGGCCGAGCGCTGCTGAGTTCGCAATATTTGCCGATAGTTGGGCGGCATCGGCCTCGTCTGCCGAATTGGGGAACCAAGGAGTCGAAGCAATCACGGAGATTTCGAGCAGCCCACCGCGAGTGAGCCGAGTGGAAATCGCGCCCGAGATAATGCCGAGGAATTTTTCTTCGGAAAGCCCTGAGAACAAAGGATTTGACCAGAGCGAAAGCGTATCGGCAATGAATCGAGCGATCTCGCGGCTTCGGACAATCTCCAAATAGGTCTGGCTGCGAGTCGGTGCGCCCTGGCCCAGCAGCGAAGCCCCGGGAATGCTTTGGAGCATCGAGGCCATACCCGGGAGCGACTCGTCCGTCATCACGATGACAGTCGATGATTTATATACTCTTGGCTGGACGAATGTGTAGGCAATCACGACCAAAGCCACAGAGGCCACGAACAGGACTATCCGCTTCGAGCGCTTGCGCAAATGCAAATATGTAGTTTTAATTGATAGTATTCTGGTGTCGTTGTTTTGCATAGCTATCATTTCATTTTGGAGAATGCAACGAAAACGCCTACGATGGTCAAGACTTGCGTTGTGATTGTCAGAGCTGTCAGGAACGTATCGAGGAATTTGGAATCGGATTCCTGCGGCACGATGATTTCGTCGCCTGCCTCGATTTCGTAGTTCTCTTTTTTGGCAATATATTCCTCGCCGCGAGGTTTGATCACCCTCACGTCGGATTTCTCTGCGCGGTACCCAAAGCCTCCGCATTGTGCGATATAGTCCAAATATGTCATACCCTTTTGGTAATGCACCAAACCGGGCATAAGCACGCTACCCTGTACGCTGACGTAGGTTTTCGGCTTCGGCACGAACAAAGAATCGAGATTAATTAAATAGAGGTTCTCCGGCGAATTTTTGTCTTTAAATATTTTCTCGAAATCGAGAGCCATTGCGCCGTAGCGTTCGTTCACTTTAGCGTTGAAATACTGTTTTTCGGCCTCAGTCATTTCCGAGGGCCTCAGCCGAGACAGCCGAGACATTATTTTATCTTCGTAATTATACGCGCTCCGACGAATTAGCACCGATTGGTCAGGATTCGCGTTTTGCGTCAGTCCTCCGGCCAAAGCCAGCAGGTCTGTGATCTTTGTTTTCTGTTCGTCGATTGCGTAGCGCCCGGGGTATTTAACCTCTCCGGAGATGGACACGTACCGGTCAATGAATGTAACAGCAATTTTCCTTACGTAAACCCTGTCGCCCGGCTGCAAAGCGAAATCCTCGGATGGCGCCATGCCGCGAAGGTTGAGTATTCTTTTGTTTATTGAATTGCCCGATTGGTCGTATCGCACGAATTCAACGGAATCGACGAGCGCATCGCCCGTGAAACCACCGGCGAACCGAATCAAATCGAAAAGCCGGTCGCCCTCGACGTATTCGAAAGTGCCGGCCGAGAGCACTTCGCCGCTAATTTGGATTTTGGCCGAGTTGTTGATCTGCGGCACCATGATGCGGTCTCCGCCCAGCACGCACGGATTGAATTCTGATTCGCCCAGCATATAGAAACGCAACAGGTCAACTCGTTCGTCGGTGGCGCCTTCGCGCGACAGTCTGATATTGCGAATCGAAGAGAAGTATTTCAACCCTCCGGCGCGGTCGATGATTTCGGAGACGCGATCCGTCGGGCCGGCCGTAACAATCGAGGGCCGAGGAATAGCTCCGGCAACCGTAACTTTGAATTGGCGAATTTTCCCAAGAGCCACACTGATTTCGCGAGCATTGAAGACAGTTTCCAATTTTTCGATAATCCTTGCGCGAGCGCTGTCCAAGGTGATTCCAGATACAGAAACCGTACCTGCCTCGGGAATTGTGATATTGCCGTCGGGATAGACAGTCGCGAGCAGTTGGCGGGAACGGGCCGAAACTATCGAAATCACGAGTTCGTCCCCCGGGCCAAGTATGTATTTGCTTGGTTGAATGGCCTTTTCGAGAAGCCCTGCGCTCTGTTGCGATTGGCGTTGCAGGTTCTGGTACGCAAGCGTATCCATATAGTTAGGCGAGACGCCCGTCAATTGGAAATAATCGACTTGTGCCGAGGCGTCCAGCACTGCGAAAAGCGCCACGAACGCGCTAAGAATTAGTTTTATATGGGCACCGAGATTCAATTCTCTTCTTTCCTGAAATTGCAGTTAAAACTCACTTCCACTCAATCCGAGCACAACATATAAATACCTTTAGCAAATACCGTGCTCGTAACCTTAGCAAAAATATAAAATTCCCAAGAGCTACCGAAAACATATTTTTCATTTTCAAAGAATGCCTGCTCGCGCGTTGGGAACTGTGGGTGTTTATTTGATTCTATAACGTTTGGTATGGGTATAAAACTTTAGGCTTAATGAAGATAAATTGGGTACCAGAATTCAAACGACGACAGACCGGAATTCATTCGAGTTTGAATCCTGATTTCAGTACTAATCGGATTTATACAATATTTAGCTTCTTATGTAACTAACCTTTTATTCCAAGGTTGATCCAGCTATTCTGCTAAGCACTGCACTTAATTTAATAAAGTTAGATTAAATTTGCTCGAAATATTTTGCTTGGGGACTCATCCGATGACTCAGGGGATTGTCATTCGAAATTGACTCGAAATTTGGTAGTCATCGGATGAGTTTCAAATATAACAACCTCTATGCGGTATAATATAGTTTGATGTGGTGATTGCCTTTTTCCTTATGTAGGGGCGGGTTCCAAACCTGCCCGAGGATTAGCTGATGTGGTAATGTGATGATGAGATAATTGCTTTTTATCTGTTAAATGTAACGATATGTTTATTCGAGAGCAAACGCCGAAGGCGTGGTATATTAATAGCAGTTGTGTTGGTTACATAATAAGAACGCTGAAAGCGTGACATATTAATATTTCGCTCCTTCGGAGCTGTGCTTTTTGAATATTTTTCGATTCTATGAATATTACGCACCTTCGGTGCTTGCCATGGATACGATGTAGGGGCGGGTTCCAAACCCGCCCAAGGATATGATTTATATAGTACATAATAAGATATTCTGGTGAGTATAATACTATTCTGTTATTTGTGACACTCTGTAGGGAAAAGGGCACGACGTGCCGTGCCCCTACACCAATAAACAGCAAGGAAAGGTTGGAGATTTAGTTAAGAATTCCATTTCGATATTGATTATAATTCAACCATTTACAGTTCTTGCACAATCAACGACTTCCATCCCTCGAGCCGCCAGCAGGCTATTATAATAATAATCTTCCATATTCGTAAAATATTAGTGCGTGCTAAATATTGAATAAGTTGTGGTGAAAAATATGAAAAGAATAATAATATTACTGATAATGGCCTTTGGAACTGCGAATGTATTGTCTCAAACGTATGGAAGCCTCAAGGGAAAAGTTACCGCCGAGGTTACCGGTAACCCGCTGGTGAGCATCACGGTTAAGGTGTTGGGGACGAACCTCGGGGCGAAAACCAATTCAGATGGTACATTCTCAATAAAGAACATACCGACAGGCGTCTATTCAATTCAGTTTTCCGCTGTGGGGTATTCCACTTATGTGCGGACCGACGTAACCATCAATCCGGTGCGACCCGCCGAGTTGGAGGTGTCTCTGGCCGAAAGAGTGGTCCGAGCCAAGGAAACGCAGGTGCGAGGCTCGTATTTCATTAGTCGTTCGGAAACCGTTACCAGCACCCAATCGCTCAATGCAGAAGACATTCGCCGCGCTCCGGGCGTCCAAGAGGACGTGGTGCGGGCGGCATCGCTTCTGCCGGGCGTCGGAGTGGCGCAACCGGGCCGAAACGACCTCGTCGTCCGGGGCGGCGCTCCGTTCGAGAACCTCTACATCGTGGATAACCTCGAGATACCGAACATTAACCATTTCGGCACACAAGGGACAGGCGGCGGCCCACTTTCGCTGATTAATATTGATTTCGTGGACAATGTTTCGTTTTCGGCCGGCGGATTCGGTGCGCGCTATGGCGACCGCACTTCATCGATAATGAATATTTCACTTCGGAACGGCAACTCGGAGCATTTCACCGGCAAGGCAGTCCTCTCCGCAATTGGGTTCGGTGCGAACGTCGAAGGGCCACTATCGCAAAACATTTCAGCACTGGCCAGCGTGCGCCGCAGCTACCTGGATTTCATTTTCAATGCCGCCGGGTTTGCATTCATCCCGCAATACTGGGATTTCCAGACGAAGATTAATTACAAAATCGACAACAGTAATTCCATATCGTTCCTAACAATTGGGGCGTTGAATACTGTTTCGCTCAATAACGACAAATTGGACAACCGATACAAAAACAGTAGCGTCGCCATCCCGAACCAGAACCAATACTTTTCCGGGATCACATGGAAACACCTGTTCGGTACCGGCTATGCCTTGGTTACGCTGGGCGAGACGATGAAAACGTTCGACACATTCCAAAAGGACTCCAATCTAGTCGAGATCTTCCGCAACAAATCCAAAGAGGCCGAAAGCTCGCTCAAAACCGATGTGGAGTTCCTACTGGCTCCTAATATCGAGTTTATGGCCGGCAACCAGTTGCGCTGGGCCACAACTTTGAAGTACGACGTTCTGATCCCCGGATTCCTCCGCACCGATGCGAACGGAGCGCCAAAAGAGCTGCGGACCGATACCACCTTTTCGGCATATAAAAACAGTACGTACGCATCGGCAACGGTTGGGCTGGGCGCTTTCAAATTCACTCTGGGCGGGCGAATGGACTACTTCAGCTTCACGGATGGCAATCTGTTCCTGTCGCCGCGCCTGTCGGCAGTATATGTCTTGAACCCGGTTTCTTCGATTGTGGCCAGCGCCGGAAGGTACTACCAATCCCCATCGTACGTTTGGCTGGTTGGCGGATCGGAAGCGAAATTGAAACCAATTCGCGCCGATCAGGTTGTCCTCGGGTACGAACACACGCCGCTCGAAGACGTCAAGGTGCAGCTCGAAGGATTCTACAAATGGTACGCTGACTATCCGGCGCGCCAATACAGGCCTCAGGCAGTGCTGGCTCCCAGCGGATTCGACGACCTGACATACGACATCCCATTCGGCCTGGAGCCGCTCGAAAGCACTGGCGAAGGCATTGCGCGGGGGCTCGAGCTGTTCATTCAGAAAAAATTCACACAGAACTTCCCGTTCTACGGGCTGCTGACCATGACGCTTTCCGAAGTGCGATTCAAATCAATCGACGGAGTGGAACGCATCGGCAGCTTCGACCAACGTTTCATATTGAATCTGGCCCTCGGCTGGCGTCCGTCGGAGCTTTGGGAGTTCTCTTGCAAATTCAGGCTATCGACCGGACTGCCCACCACTCCGTTCACTAGCACGGGCAAGCTCGATTTCAGCCGATACAACGATGGCGAGCGGCTGCCCACCTACCATTCGCTGGACGTAAGGGCAGACAAACGCTGGAATTTCGACAATTTCGCTTTGGTAACCTACATCGACATACAGAACATCTACGGGAACAAATACAAATCGGCCCCGAAATGGGACGAACGCACCGGCACCGCGAAGCAATCCGATTCGATCGGTTTCCTGCCCAGCATCGGAATTTCGTTTGAGTTTTAGGAGACTGCCAGAAATAGTATTGATCAGCCACCCCACGGGTTAACCCGTGGGGCCGATACAAGCCATATCTCCAATATAAACAATGTTTTAGCACAAACGTTCTTTAGCCCCCTTAGAAAAAGCAGGGTTGTTTCATTCTAGCAAGAGGCACAACT
>CAZSWR010000067.1:0-21269 GCA_964610885.1 uncultured Hyphomicrobiales bacterium
ATTGTGAAATGAGAAAAATTATCCTCATTCTAGCAATCGCTATCCTCGGATCGCCAATAACAATCCTTGCGAGCCAATACGGCACGATCAAAGGTAAAGTAACAGACGATAAGGGGGAGCCAGCTACAGGTGCTTCGGTTAGAGTCCTAACGACAACCAAGGGTATGAAAGTCAAAAAAGACGGTACATACCTTATCTCCGGTATTACAGCCGGCGAATACGAAGTCGAAGCCAAAATTGTCGGTAAGAAGGAAGTTAAAAAAAGAGTTCTTGTCGTGGCCGACGAAACAAGGACAGTTGACTTTCAATTTGTTGACGAACAAGCAGCCAAGAGCGGTGTAGTTACAATCGTCGCTGAGAGAGTTGACAATACAAAGATCAACAAAGACCGCGTGGGTTCCGGAACGGTTCTCACGAACAAAGAGCTTACCTCGACATCGCGCGAGGGTATGTCTTTCATCGGCTACACAGCCGGTGTGTTCAACGAATCATCAGGTTTCATCATGCGCGGTAACCGCCCGAACGAGTCCCAGATTCGTATCAATGGTATGAACGTTAGTAATACGTTTACCGGTGGTTTCGGCCTTGGCGGTATGACCTATACAGCAACAACAAGTAACTTCGCAACAGAGCAAACAAGCGTCGTAACCGGTGGCCTTCCTGCCGAATACGGTGGCGTGCTCGGCGGCGTGGTGAACTCGACAATTAGAAAAGGTAGCAAAGACGGATACGAAGGATACTTAAGATATAAAACAGATTTCGAACCTCTCTATGGCAGCCAAGAAAAAGGCTTGAAAATCATCCAAAAAGGTACGGATAACTTCCTCCTCAATACAAATGATGGCAAAAAGCTCCAAGCCTCCGGCGAACAGAGATTTGAATTTGGTATTGGCGGCCCAATTCCCGGGCTTACGAACTGCACATTCTTTTTCAGTGGTTGGAACCTTTATGAGAAGAATCGTGACGCTTCATACGAAATTTATGATCCGGCAGGCAACAACCTTGGTTTGACGCCCAACGACCAAAGCTGGGTAAAGAACCTTAGCGGCCGTTTATTCTTCGAATTCTCTGACTTCTCGATTGATATAGGCGGTTCGTTCGGCCTTCAGAATTTCGAAGCTCTTTCGGATTCATGGATGTATGCCACGAACCAAGGATATAATATTGGTACGACTACACTTAATGGAGTTCCCGAATACGTTGCAAAAGAAAGAATTTGGAACACACTTATGGCCTCAGCATATATAAGGTTAAGGCACACACTTTCCGAAGCAACATACTACGAACTTACCATTTCGAATACAACAAATAACGACGACGTTTCCAAGAAAAAATCATACAAAGATCCTGACTTCTTAAGTGGATTCGACATGTGGTATCCGCAAGATGAATACTTTTCGATTTATCAATCGAATGGAGATGTCTTGGCACCTGGCAAAAACCACATCGTTGACGAGTACGAAATGCTCTATAGGGCAGATACCTCGAAGGATAAGTACTTCAAAGCACAATTGCCCTATGCAAATCCTTTGACAGGCTATATCGAAGGTGCCGGAGATGGCTCCTCGACAAATAATCCTTACGGTTTGGCAAATAGGTTCTATAATACTGGTAACACGAACGTGTTCCAATTCCGCCGTTCGAACTACTGGCAAGTCGATGGTTTCCTCGAGTCCAACTATGCTGGCAACGATGAAACGCCCGGCCACAGCTTCAAGACCGGTTTCGAAATTCAGATCTACAAATTATCACTGCACTCAAACGGCCTCCAGTGGAGCGGAAAGCCCAATTATGATGTTTATACAAGCGATTGGGGTGGCGACATCTATACTGAATCCGCCTATGCCAAAGAGAAAACAAGCAAGCCATTCAAACCTACGAGAGGTGCTGTTTACGTACAGGACAAAATCACATACAAAGGTATTGTGTTCACTCCCGGACTTCGCTTCGATTTTTCGGATCCCAATGCTGACTACCGTACTTCGTACTACACATTCACGCCAATCAGTTCAGTTGAAGGTTTTGCAAAAGCAAAAACGAAATTCACTCTTAGCCCCAGAATCGCTGTGGCATACCCAATTACCGAAAACTCGAACATTAAACTGAATTATGGTTTATACTACCAGATGCCTGATTTCCAAAAATTCTATGATGGTTTCAATACTGACTTGCTCAGCCAAGGAAATATTATCGGAAACCCGAACATGAAGGCACAAAGATCGAATCAGTACAACATCACATACGAAATGCAGTCAACAGACCAGCTTTATTCAATGTCAATTTCTGCATACTACAACGATAAATACAATGTTATCGGCACGAGATATATCGATGCCGTTCCGGATCCATTCTATCAATACACACTTTCCGAATACGGAAACCAGCGCGGCCTCGAGTTCTCATTGACGAAAGCCGCAACACCAAGAGACCACTTTGGTTTCTTCATCAACTACAACTTGTCGAATGCAATTGCAACCTCTTCGTCGGCAGAATCAAATGCATCTCTCTACGGTGCCGATCCCTTCACGAACAAACCGCAGTTCTCTTTGGTCGAGCTGACACAGCCCTGGGACCGTACACACAGAATCAACGGTAGCTTGGACTTAGTATGGTTTGGAAACCAAGGCCCAATGCTTTTCGACTACCACGTGCTTGAAAATGTTAGCATCAACCTTTCCGGTTTCTTCCAAACAGGAACTCCTTATACAAAAGTTGACAGAAGAGGCCAAGTCGTCGGTGAATTCCTCTCCGAAAGGCAGCCGAGCCGTTGGCAAGTTGACCTTCGTTTCGTTAAAGGATTCAACCTCGAGGGTTGGTTCGGCGTCAAAGCCAAACTTGAATTCTTTGCTGACGTAACAAACTTACTCAATAATAGATCTTACGTTGCTGTTTATCCAGTAACAGGCGATCCTGACAACAATGGTTCATATCTTACCACTACTCCTGCAGCAGCAGTTGGAACAAATACATACTATAAAGAAGCATATTTTGGAAATGCAGTTACATTCTCAGCCGATCAATATGATAGAATCGGTGGAAGACTGTATAACCAAATAATTGATTACGATAAAAATGGACTTGTTACAACCGATGAAAGATATAAATCATATCTTAGATACCTTGAAGACATCGTGGGAGGAAGACCTTATTATATGATCCCGCGCATGGTTTCAATTGGTTTCATGGTTAGATTCTAATTTTTCGGTAATTTATTGAAATACACAAAAGAGGTAATATATGTTTAGAAACTATAAAGCTTTTGCTTTGCTTGCTTGCTTATTCGTCGCCTTCACAGCGATGGATCTTTCGGCAAAGACTGCACAATTGCCGAAAGATAAAAGCAATGAGGAGATCCAAAGGACCGTTACAGGGGCTTTCGACCTCCAACTTAATACAGTAAGCCGTATTTGGTGCTATACAACTAACTACGGTATATTGGGCCACAACGTGGAATTAAACATTTCCGGTAACAGATGGCCCCGCGGTTCCTACAACCAATACATCTATGCAGCAGGTATTTGGTTCGGTTGTATTACAGAAGTCAATGGCGAAGACAGAGCCAATGTCGAGATTTCGTACAACCCGAACAATGGTGCCAGCTGGATGGTCCCCGGACGTATATCCGATGGCGATAAAATTCTTGCCACTCCGGAAGCTGTTCAAAAATACAGAACATACTTCTCGACTGATTATCGCGGTACGGGCGCTCCGATCAATTCAGTAACAAGCACAGTCAACTGGCCAATCTGGGATACAACCCCGGCCAGAACTAAAATTCCTAAAGACACACTAAGGAAGAACAACTACTTTGGTGCTTATGTTGACAATATCGGTAACAGAATCAATGGAATCTATGCTCAACCCGCATTTATGTCGGGAGAAGATATTTTCTGTACGTATAAGGATACGGATCTCGATCGTTACGACGACGGTATCGTTTTCCGCCGCCAAAGAGGTTATCCTCTTCGCCTCCAATACGAACAAACCATATACTCATGGGGTATTGGCGATTACAAAGATATTATGTTCGTTACCTATAGAATTAAAAACGAATCAATTAGAAGATACCGCAATTGCTGGATTTCTCCGGTAGTCGATGCAGATATAGGCCATTACTATGACACACAATATGGCCACTCCAACGACTATTGTACATACCTTTCGTCCCGCCCCGAACTCAATTTGGGTATCCAGTGGAGCGAGGCCGGATCGAAATCAACATATAGCGAAAAAGGAAGAGGTTTTGGTTTTCTTGGTATGGCAATGCTTGAAACGCCTGCCGTTGATGAAAAGAATGACCTTAAGACTGATAAACCTATTTATCCCGTTTCCGAACAGCTCGGAATGAAATCCTTCAGAAGATGGGAAATCGACGAAGATAAAAACACTGACGACATCCGCTACGCTTTCATGAGCGAAAACAAAAAAGACGAAACAAATTCCAAAAAAGCAGATATTCGCTTCTTGGCCAGTACAGGCCCGTTCAATATGGATCCAGGCCAGACAACCAAGGTCGTTATCGTTTTCATCTATGCTAACAATGCAAAAACTGGCGATATTACAGGCAAGGATACTACCGAACGCAACGAGCTTATCCGCAAAACTGAATTCGCATATAACGTGTACTATAACAACTTCGAAGCTCCCCAACCCCCAGACAGAGCAAACCTGAAATGGAAACCTCTCAACAATGCTGTTGAGTTGACTTGGGACACAACGTCTGAGATGAGCAACGACGTTTATGAAAAAGGTCTCGACTTCATGGGCTACAAGATCTTCCGCAGCCGCGACAAAGACCTTGATACGTTCGATTTGAATCAAACTGAAGTTGGTACGGATACAAAATATCCTTCGGGCAAAGGTCCCTTTGGCTGGAAGCAAGTTGCTGAATGGGACGTCAATTCACCATTCCAGAAATCCATCCAATATCCCGCAGTTGGCACAATGCCTGCAATCGATTCATTGCTGCTTGGCGGTATCGCATACGTCATGAAAGACGGAAAATTTGTGGACAAAGACGGTAAAGAAATCGATGATGTTGATGCAAATAGAAGAATGGAAAGATACGTTATCGATACGAACTCAATTGCATTTGTTCGTGTACCGGCATTTTCAAACTGCCAGATGGCGACTGCTAAAGTAGGTGCAACGCAGAGATATGTTCCGTTTATCAGCTACGCATACCCGTACACCGGATTTGGCCCTTGGAACAAAGAACTCGCCAGCATTATCGAAAAAGAAGGCTCATCTCAGTATTTTGATTTGGACCCTATTGGTGAAAAATTCGATAACTATATGATGAAAAATGTAATGTATTCAACAATTACATTTAACGTCGAAAGGAACCCACTTTTCTGGAAATACGAAAGAGTTCCGATTAAAAAGGTTGCTGATACACTGTTTATCCCCAAAAACAATGACACAATTCACTACTACCGCGAAACACGCGATACAGTTATTATTTCGAGAGATACAGTAATTAATAATGTTAACACAACAGTGTATGACACGTCCTATTACGTACCCCGCGAAAGGAAAATCGACCCCAGAATGGCAATGACGGACAAATCACATATTGACAGAGTCCTTCAATACATTTACAATGCAATTAAAACTCAAGCATTTAAGAAAATCAACATTACTGATTACGAAAGATCAGCAGATGCCGTCGAACTTCTTAAGAAGTATTTCAAAGAAGTAACCAATAATCGTACTTTCATCGATATCGGCGACGACAACCGGTCTGCAATGGTAACATCGAACGTTGATATCACGAAAACTGAAAGAATGATCAATAATATTGATTATTACTACAAGTTGCTGTCGAAAGACGAAGGCGATGCCTACCAACAGTCAGAATCGAAATACAACGATGCTGCCGAAGGACTTTCAAATATGGTTAAAGCCCACCCCGTTGCTGCTTCCGTAAGAAGTAATTTCAATATCGAAGTTATCTACGAAGATAGAGAAAAACTCGGTGGCCTCTACGACTTCAATTTCTTCCAGTTGGATCAGCAGAGATTCACTCAGGTATTCAAACCAGGCGATACACTTGAATTGACATTCGATCCAGCATGGTCGCGCAGCTCATATCAGAGAACTGACAATCAGACTAAAAAAATCTACAGTACTCCCTATGGCCTCTACCACAGCAAAACCAAGCTGTACCATATCACAGACACAGCAAATTATCCTTTGGATTCTGTTCAAGTAGTTACTGGTACAGATACAACATACACGAAATTCAAGAGACCTGTTCCCACAAAATTGCTCTATGCCGGAAACACATACTACGAATCGGAGCTTTGCAACGGTATTCTTAGAGGTATGTTCACCGATAAGGGCTTGACATACATCTATTCCGATACTCTTGTACATGACGAGGTTACAGGTAAAGACATCACAATGGGACTTGTCTATAGCAATGACACAGTTTTCCGCAGAGGAAAATTCTCAACAGGCGATTTTAAATTAGACGGATATTGCTACCACTATCACCCCAGCTATTTGAACGAAATGATTACAGATCCTACAAGCATGGTTGGTGCAATGAACTACGAAGGTTTCGGCACAATCGGTTTTGAGTTCGATTACGGAATGGAACAATGGGGCGGTTTCTACAGAGCCGATACCATGATTGCTTCACCCGAAATTAATATCCCATACTCGCATGTTAAGATTCTGTCCGCACTTAGGGATGGCAATCCTGACCAATACCTGTTTGAAGAATACACAGGCAGTACTATGTATCTCGATTTCGATAACAACGGAGACGGATACCTGAAAGCCGGTGCATTTAACAACGGCCCGATTGATTATACTATCAAATTCACCGGTTCCGGCACAGAAAAAATGACACTCGGATGGAACTGGAAGTATAAATTGGGTCTGCAAACATTCGGTGTGAACGTCGATGTGCCTTATCTCGAGTTTGAGGTTTATGACAATGGAGACTTCAAATTCCGTAAACCCGATAGCACATGGTTCAATGTGAAGTATCCTCAAATGGTGGAAAAAATGATTCTTCCCGATACTGGCGTCGAATACCAAGCACCAAGAAGCGAAGCAAACGGCTTAACTTCAACTGAGAATTTAGGAAGAAAGAGAAAATATTTCCCGCATCCGTTCAACCTTGGATTGAGAAATAACGAATTCATACACAAATGCGCAATGGTCTCGTTTGCAAAGGTTAGAAATACGAAGTATTCAGATTCCTTTATTGCAGACACCGCAATCCAAAGATGCGTATTCCCAATTAGCCCCAACAGAGACAAATACCCTGATAAGTTCGTAACTATGTTTGCCGAAAACAACACTGATAACTATATCGCCAAGATGCACGGAAGGAAGACGCCTCCGGTTGTGAGCGTTGGAACTCAGAACAGATATTATCTTTCGACGAATGTCAATGGCGAAAATATCGATTTCCAAAACTTGTTCTATGCTGCAGGTGGTTTGTTCCTGTTCAACTTTGCAAACTATAGTTTCATCGACTATGACTATTCCTCACTTGTTGGTATTATCAAAATGAACAAACAATTTGACTATACTAATGCACGCGATTTCAAAGTTGGTGATACAGTTAGAGTACGTACCGCTGGTGGTGTCCGCGGCCTTCCGCTGCCCGGCGCAAAGGTTAGAGCAGTCATCCGCGGTTCAATCACAGACGATTCGCAAATCTCTGACAAGATGATGGACCAAATCAACGTTGTGCCGAATCCTTACTACTTGGCCCACCAAGCAGTTCGTTCGCCATACGATTCGAAGCTCTACTTCACCAGATTGCCCAAAATCTGCACAATCGAAATCTACACAGTCAATGGCAACAAGATCTATACACTCCACCATAATGACGCTAACACCAGCGAGGACCACGAGAACCAAGAATCTCTTGAAATTTGGGACCTCCTCACGTCAACGAACCAAAGAGTTCAAAGCCAGTCCTTTATCGCGCTTATCAAAGCCGAAAATGGCTCGCAGACAATCAAGAACTTCTCGATCGTTGTTCCTGGCGCACGCGTTATTACTGAGTGATAATTATTAAGTAAACAAAAATGGAGTATAAAATGAAAAAAATATTTTGTTTGTTACTGATTATCGGTCTTGCTGCTTTTTCGGCGAACAAAACGTACGCATATAACGAAAATTTCGGTTTGACTGATGATAGTGAAGTGCTCAAAGCCGGCGCCGCCGGTGCCCAATTCCTCAAAGTTGGAGTGGGCGCTCGCGCAATGGCGATGGGCGGAGCATACTCGTCGATTGCAGACGACCCAACGGCTATGTACTGGAACCCAGCCGGACTGGCAAATGTGCAGCAAGTTTCAACCAACTTCTCTTGGAGCAATTGGTTCGCTAACTATAGCCACAACTTTGCAGCCGTCTCGATTCCCTTCAGCCGTTCATTGGTAGTTGGTTTCAATATGGTTTCTTTTGGAACTGACCGCGTGGAGATTTCTACACTCGAGGATCCAAACACAGGAACATACTATAGCATTAATGACCTTAGCTTTGCAGCCACTGTGGCCGGATACCTTACACAGGAATTCAGCTTCGGTTTCACTGCACGCTATACCAGAAACGCTTTCGCTGACCTTTCCGCTGGCGGTGTTTCGTTCGATTTCGGTACCATGTATAACACAGGTATCCTGAACAACATGAAACTCAGCTTCGCAATCCAAAACCTGGGACCCCAAATGGAATACGCAGGCAAAGATCTTTATACAACGAAGAAAATTGTCCAAGATCTCAATATGAGCGGTATCCAAGCAACTTATCTTGCAAACCCGTATTCAATTCCGCTGACTTTCCGTGCAGGCCTCTCGTCGTTCATCTATGACAACGACGAATACAGATGGCTCTTGGCTGGCGATTTCGTTACGATCTCCGACGCAGCCGAAAGCTACCACGTGGGTACCGAATTCACTTACCTCGTGGGTGGATTCGACCTGTCGGCTCGTTCCGGCTTCACAGTTAACCATGACCAAATTGGTTATGCTGGCGGCGTCGGCCTCAGCTACGATATGAATTTCGGTATTGGTCGTTTGGACTATTGCTTCATTCCGACGAAGGACTTTGGAGTAATCAGCAAGATTACTGCAAGCTTCAACATGAAATAATCCAACCGGACTAAAAACAAAATCAGCCGCACTTCCTTACGGGGATAGTGCGGCTGATTTTTTTATGTTTACAATGAAAATGAAATTCAAAGAGTATCGACTGCATTGAGCTAATCCTACAGGTTAGCGCATGTGCTTGATGCCTGCCTCTACCTCTGCGAAAACCCTTTCCAAAACCTCCTCGAATTCGCCATTGCCATCGATCTTGGTAACGCCGTGCAATTGATTGTATTTCTGAATGACAGGAGTTGTTTTCGATTCGTGCTCCTGGAGGCGTTGGACTATTTTTGCCGTGCATGTGTCGTATGGCATGCAATTCTTTGTCTTGCTCCTCGCGTCCAGCCTGCGTATCAATTCAAGCATCGGCACCTCGATTTCGATAATACCGGAAATTGAAGAATTGTGTTTCTTGAGCAATCCATCGAGTATGTACGATTGCACCAAAGTGCGCGGATAACCTTTGAATATCAGTCCTTTGACGCCTTTCAGGTTCTGCAGTTTTTGCTCGAGCAGCCGGACGACAATTTCGTCAGGAACCAATTGGCCGTTTTCGTAAAGGTTGATGATTCGCTTGCCGATTTCAGTTTTTTCTTTAATTTCTTGGTCGAGCATCGCACCCGTGGCGACGTATTCTAACTCAAATTTCTTGGCAATCGCTTTCCCAATCGAACCACGGCCCGATCCGGGATACCCGAATATAACGAGGTTGAACAATCGTTTCTTAAGCTCGGTTTTGATAATCTGCCGAATCTGAAGATTGACCTCTTCGATCGATTGCTGCCCATTGATTCCTTTGTAAATACCCTTTTCCCTGTAGAAATCAAGCACAGGAAGTGTTTTTTCGTTGTATTCGCGCAAACGGTTCCGAATTACTGTTTCGTTGTCATCAGTCCGGCCGGATGTCAGCCCGCGGTTCAGGAGCCGAGAAATAGACACTTCTTCGTCCACCTCGATGCTAATCAGGCAATTAAGCGCTGTGTTCAACTTCAGCATCAAACCATCGAGAATGTATGCTTGAATATAAGTCCTCGGGAAACCATCGAAAAGGAATCCGCGCGATTCGGGATTGGCAGTAATAGTTTTCTCGATAATCTGGACTATTATTTCGTCGGAGACCAAGCCTCCGTTTGCAATGATGCTTTGGGCCTCAAGCCCCAGTTTTGTACCTTCGGCAATTTCCTTTCGGAGCAAATCGCCCGTCGAAATATAGAACAAGTTGTACTTTTTAACCAGAAACTCGGACTGAGTGCCCTTGCCCGCACCGGGAGGGCCGAAAAGTGCGATATTAATCATATTTGCTCCGACGAATGTATAGCTCAATGGACTGCTGATTATTAAACGAAATTGTTCAATAACTAATGTATTGATTGCAGTTTAGTTCCTATCTCCGGTAACGTATTTGAAGAGCGTTTCAAGTTCTGCCTGCCTGTAGAGTAGCAAGTGTTTGCCGTCCTCGGTGTATTCTGTGTAGTAAACTTTGAGGCCGAGCCTGTCGTAGAGAGCGTTCGCCTGCGCCTCTACGGGGTCTGTGCTTGTGTACAAACGGAAGTATTTTTTGTGCGTACCGTGGGCCTCGATAAGGATTTTCTTTAGCATTGCGAACTTTAGACGCGACAGGCTGGTGCGTGTGCGTTCGTCGTAAACGGCCCATCCGCCCCAAACGGCTTCGTGCCTGTCTTCAGGCTTGAAATAGTAACCGGACAGTCCGCACACCTCGCCTTTGTGATATACAACCCAATACGCCGGGTCGCTAATGCCGATCTTCGATAGTGCCAAGGTGTGTTTGCCGGGATAGACGCTTTCCTCAAGCTCTTCGGATGGCATTTCCTCGGGGCTAAGCGCGAAAGTTTCCTCGATCAGCTTGAAGGCCATGGGGAGCGTGCCGGCCGAAAGGGGAAGTATCTGGTACTCGTTCTTGCGGGCCTCACGGAACAGATTGCGCGCGCCTGTTGGGACGATGATTTGCACGTCGCTGTTGTCGATGTCGGCTTCAATATCTGCACAGATCCTCTCGCAGACGTCTTTTACTTCGCCGTATGTTTTATCGGGGTGGAATCCCAAGAAAATATCGATGAATACGGTTCGACCCGAACGGCGGCTGCGCACGCCCGAGAATGATTCGTAGCTGTCAAAGTATTCAGTAAGCCGTTTCAATATTTTTATCTGAAGGGATTCCTCGAGAGTTCTGTCCGAAAGGTCTGAAATGTATTTCTTTGACAAATTAACAAATGAAAACAGAGGAAATGCAACGAAACAAATTGCGCAAATCGGATCCAAGAAAACAGACCACGGCTCGGAATGGAAGACGAGAAGAAGTATTAGAGAAGTCAATATTCCGGCATTTGCGATTGCGTCCGCCCTGTTCGACCGCCATTGGGCGTGCATAATCGGCGAGCCTTCCTCGGCGGAGGCGGCATAGTTCCGGTACCAGAGCCATCCGTTCAGACCCAGTCCGGCTGAGTGGATCAGAACGCCAAGCATGATGAAATCAGGGTCGAGAATCGTTGGCGTAAAAATGCGGCTAATTGCTTCGTAGAGCAGAAAAGCAATACCGACAATCATAATGATTGAAGTCATCAGCCCGGTTAGCACTTCGATCTTTCCGGTGCCATAGTCGTAAAATTCTGTTTCGCCCTTTTCGATTTTCTTCGAGATGTGGTAGCCAATGTAGGTGGATGTGATGCTTTTAATGTAATCGAATAGGTCGGTGAAGAGCAGCATCGAATTGGAAAGGATCGCAACCACGACCACAGGGAGAACAGTCAGAAGGTCGATAATCAAGTTTAATTTCAGTGATTTGGTGCTTTTCGACAGTGAATCGTTTGTACTCGAATTGTTCATTTTTCCTCGATATTGTAGTTTTCAAAATGGCTCACAAGTAGCAACATAAAACAAATACTGAAAAATTGCAAGGAAAAATACTGAATGGCACGATAAGTATACATATAAGATAGCTCCATTAACGTTTTGTGTGGGTATTAAACTTAACAAACGAGAAATTATTAACCTTCGTTGAGCTAATTTTTCTAATCAGAAATTGAATTGCAAGTACTTTATATATGTCTACATATCAGAGGGTTAACATCACACACCCCTAAATCCCCTCTTTCTAGAGGGCACTTTAAAATACATATTATGTTACACTAATATAATATTTAGATAGATTCTTATCCCTCTCTAAAGAGAGGGGGTTAGGGGGTGTGTCATACAGTGAGATTGACAAGATGAGATTTTTTTTAAAATACCTCCTTTTTGTTTCATGGACGATCCCCATAACATGTGTTATAGAACCAAAATATGTAAATATATCTGCTCAATTATTCCACACATTTTTAGTAAATTGCTTCGATGCGCTGTAACTTTTTTATTGAATTATTTGTCATTGCAATAGGTGTATTGTTAGAAAGAGAAAATCGTCATGAGAATCAAGTGCTTTGGTCTTATTCTTTTTTTTGTTTTATTATCTTCAATTGCAGCGATAGGCGCCACGAAGGGAAATTCGATTTATGTGAAATTCAAAAGTGGTTCTTTTGCTGCCTCCGAATGGCTTCGGGCCTCGAGGATGGGCGAGTGCCCTTCGCTCGTTCCTGCTTTGGGGCGCCACTCGTCGCGGCCAATGATCTCCGACGGGCTTGTCTCGATGATGCTCAAGGGGAGCAATTCATTGAATTTGGCAAATGACAATAAAGCACGCTCGCTAATAAACATCGCAATCATCACATACGAAGAAAATATCCCCGCCCACAAGGCTGCTCGAGCCGCCGAATCGATAGACGGAGTGGAATACGCCGAACCGGTGCCTCAGAATGAATATTTTTCCGAGCCGAACGACCCAGATTATCCCTATCAGTGGTACCTGCCCAGTATCAATGCCGAAGCCGCGTGGGCTGCCGTTCCTGACCCCGTGGAAATAGTGGTCGGCGTCGTGGATACCGGCGTGGATTACCTGCACGAGGACCTTGCGAGCAATATTTTCATCAATCCCGGGGAAACCGGTACGGACAGCCATGGCAACGACAAGAGGACAAACGGAATCGACGACGACAATAACGGCTTCGTTGACGATTGGCACGGCTGGGACTTCCTGGGCGAATCCGGCACGGCCGAAGACAACGACCCGATGCCCGGGAATTTGCATGGCACTCACGTGGCCGGCACGATCGGCGCCGTAACGGACAATGCTATCGGAGTGGCGGGAGTCGCGCGGAAAGTGAAACTAATACCGGTGAAATGCGGCTACGACAACGCCAATTCGAGAAGCATAGACCGCGGCTACGAAGGCATCCTATACGCCTCGCTTATGGGCGCTAAAGTTATTAACTGCTCGTGGGGCAGCGATTCATACTCCGTTTCGGAGCAAACCGTTATCTCGACGGCCAACGCACGCGGAAGCCTCGTGGTGTGCGCTGCGGGCAACGATAACGTGCGCAAGAACTACTATCCGGCTTCCTACCAATACGCCATGAGCGTGGCTGCGCTCGATTATAACGATACGAAAGCAGATTTCTCCAATTATGGCTCGGGAGTCAGCGTGTCCGCTCCAGGAGTCCAGATTTATGCCACGCTGCCCTCGAACGGATATGGATACCTTAATGGAACTTCGATGGCCTCGCCGATTGTGGCCGGGACGGCTGCTTTAGTCCGTCAGAAATATCCTAAATTAAGCCCCGAACAGGTGATGGAATTGATCAAGGCCACTTGCGACAATATTGATTTCAATAATCCAAACTACGTTGGAGCGCTCGGCAGTGGTAAGATTAACGCCTATCGTGCCGTTTCCGACGAGAATATTAAAGCAGTCAGCATATCCGGCACAAAGGTTTATTGCGCCGGCGATGCACCTATCGAAACCGGCAGAGCGGTCTCGGTTGATTTCGCTGTTCACTGCTTGCTGGCGCCATTCGAATCCCTGAAGGCAACCCTCGTTAACTCTTCGTCGCACAGCGTCAGTATCAGAAAAGGAGAACTAAACGGCGGCAGCTTCGCAAACGATGAGGAAAAAACCTTCACCGGAGCGTTCGAGTTCACGATTGTGGACAATGTTTACGATAATTATCCCTACGAAATGGCTATCCGCATCGAAGACGGCAAGGGATACTCGAAAGATTTTCCATTCTCATTTACTGCCAATCCTTCGTACCTGACTATGCGTGAAAATGATATTTCGCTTACGGTAAGTTCCCAAGGGAACTATGCCTACAACGACTATCCGAACAACCAACAGGGCGATGGCCTATTCTACCGAAAAAAAGGCAATTTGCTATTCGAAGGAGCCTTCATGGCCGCCCATTCCTACCACAACATTTCAAATACGGCTCGCTCGGCCACTGATCAATATACAAAAGATTTGGACTTCTTTTCGCAAAAGAGGATTGCAATGTACGATTCGTCCGCAATCGGCGCAAAAGTGGCTCTGGTGAGCTATATGGACAGCCGAGCGCAGATGCAGGCCGGAGTCAATATCTCGCAAAAGGTTTACCAATTCACGAAACCGGGCCACGAGAACTATATTATCAGCGTTTACGACATCACAAATCAATTCGGTGCGGATGTGGATTCAATGTATGCCGGAATCTTCTTCGATTGGGATATAGGCCTTTCCGGAAGGAATAACATTGTCCAATACGACAAAGCTAATTATATGGCCTATGCGCACAATGCGCTTGCCGATACGCTGCCATTTACAGCCGTTGCGCCACTGACAAACGATCCGTTGAACCTTTACGCAATTAATAACGATGGCTCGAGTGGCGGATTTGGTATCTATGACGGATTCTCTGATGTCGAAAAATGGAAAGCGCTTTCCAGCGGACTGGCCCGCACCGAATCCGCCCAAGGGGACGTTTCGATGGTCATATCCAATGGCCCGATTCCCATGAAAGACACCGAGACGAAACGAGTTGCATTCGTACTGCTGGCCGGGCAAAACCTCGAAGAATTGCGGCGTGGGCTGGACAGCGCCCGAGCAAATGCACTGGCAATCGGCATCGTAAATGAAAAGTTCGACCCTGCCCCCAAAGTGAGCAGACTCGTTTCGATTTCGCCGAATCCTGCGATTGGATCAGATATTGTGGCAACAATGGATCTACGAATCAAAGGAAACGTCAGCTTCGAGGCGTTCAATGCCCTCGGCCAAAGAGTTCTCGATTTGCAAATCCCAAGCGAATACGGAACCGATAGGAAACTTTCCATCCCAACCGGTAGCCTGCCGATTGGTTTCTATTTCTTGAAAATTCGCGCAGACGGCATCGACGAAACCCACACGTTCGTGGTGAATCGGTAGGCAAGGAGGAGTTCGGCGGAAGCTGTTAGGCTGCCAGACAAAGTAAAAATTTAGCAACAATGGGTTTTAACCCATTGCATGCGAAGCGGTAAGTCATTGAAATATTGACAAATCCCCCAACCCTGCTTTGCCAAAGGGGGCTAAAGAAATATTTGTGCTAATACATTGATAATATACGAAATAGGGCGATGCTCGAACCCACGGGTTAACCCGTGGGATGGCTGATCTATACTATTTCAACAAGCTGTTAGGAGATTAATTTTCACAAAAATGGCAAACATTTGCTTTGCAATTGTTAATTATCCCAGCGAACTGTTATATTTGCTTATCATTGAAAATCAAAAAATCGGAGTGATTATGCGAAGATCTACAAGTTTATTGTTTAATGCCGCGATTGCGATGCTGTTTGCCTTCTTTTCGATGCAATCGAACGCCACAACCGTGATCACAGTCCAAGATGGAAAATGGGAATCGTCCGAGACGTGGGGCGACGGAAAGCTGCCCAAAGCCGGCGACAACGTGATTATTGCCAACAAAGTTACTGTGGACAAATCCGCAGATGCGAGATTCGGCCACGCCTGCGTGCTCGCGAAAGGTTCGCTTACCGTTCGCGATGGCGCTTCGGTCAAGATAATTGAATTGAAGAATTTCGGCGAAATCAACAATTTCGGGACAATCGAGATTGGGCAATGCGACGGCACCGACGCCAAAGATGACGTGCAGGTGTTCTGCGAGACTGTGGCCCCGGGCGAATGGACGGACCCCAACGTGTGGAACGACCACAAACTGCCATCGAAAGACGATATTGTAGTGATAAGCCACGACGTTCGCGCCTCGCAAGCGATTGCCGAAATCCCATTGATGCTTATAGTCCGGAATGGCGCGACTTTTTCTGTCGGCAAATGCGGTTCGATCGCCGCCAAGGGCATATTGAACTATGGCAAGATTGTAAACGAAGGCGATATCAAAGTCGATGAGCATTGATTAAATTCTTGCGCGAAAGGTTGATTATTTTGGCGTAGGCGTGGGTTCCAAATCCGCGTAATGTGAAGAATATCAAGCAGATCCATCCAGACGTGCCACAGCCCCGAGGTGTGGCACGTCTCTGTATATATACCATCCTCGTCTCCCGTTTCCCCGCCTCGCGAGACGGGGTTATTCATATTCAACCCCTTCGGGGTTGGTTTTACATTGTTTTTCACAATAATCAAACGAATCAGATTAATCACAGTTCAGACAATCATCACATCAGCTAATCCCCAAATCAACTAATCTCTTTGGGGCACCGCAATTACTAAAGGAAAGATGAAGAAAATCATTTTTCGTTATATGATAATTAATTATATTGCGAATGGTAGGCGGCCAAACTTTATTCATTGGCCGGATGGTATAGTTTTTGCTTAGTCAAAAACGCATAGTAGAGTGCAAAAGATAAAGAAGAAATTTGCAAAAGAGGGGAAATTGAAAACATATTTTAATAAATCACTTGCCATAGCATTGTTTGCGATTCTGTGCCAAGCGGCTTCGCTAATGGCTGCGGAAACTGTATTCACGAAACCGAAGTATATCGTTCCGTGTGGAAATAACATATACAGGTCCTTCGGCGCGAACGAAGCAACTGTTTTCAATTCCAATTCCATCCAAACGAACTATTTCAAGTTGCAAGACCAGGACGGCGCAATGCTCTCGACGGGAGCCATCGCCGAGCTTCGTTTCGCAAATTCATCAAGCAGCGTAAGAATCATTCCTGAAAACTTATCAAAGTCAAAATTCAGTAGAATCGATGCCTCCGGCGAGGAGCAATTGCCCTCGTACACGGGGCTTCGGTATTCCGGGATTTATCCATCTGTCGATTTGCTTGCCAGCTATGATCAGGGCCGCTTGCGCTATTCGTTTGTTCTGACGGCCGGAGCCGACCCTCGCCAGATTTCAATCGAATTTGGCGGAGCGCGTTCCGTGGCCACCAACGCGGATGGGAGCCTTGTGGCGGACTATGGCAACGTGGCGCTCGAGCATCGCGGGCTGCGTGCTTACCAAGAAATCAATGGCAAAGAGCTGCCGGTGCGGTGCGCCTTCGCTATTGGCAATGGAAAATCTGTTTCGTTCGCCCTTGGCGATTATGACAAAAACTATCCTCTCGTGATCGATCCAGTGGTCTATGCGTCGTATATCGGCGGCGTGGCGGACGACAAAGTTGTTTCCATGAAAAGGCTGCCCGACGGGAATATACTCGCCATCGGTTCGACTATGTCTGCAGGCTTCGGGACCACTCTTGGCGCGTATTCCCGAGTGCTGGCGGGCGAAACCGATATTTTCGTATCTAAAATCAATCCTTCCACCGGCCAGCTCGTGTTTTCGACCTTGGTGGGCGGTTCTTCGACTGATTTGCCCCGCGCAATGGAAGTCGATGTTTCCGGGAATATCTATATCTGCGGATACACATCGTCAACGAATTTCCCCGTAACGGCGGGCGCATACCAAACGGCATCGAGCGGGAATTTCGATGTGTTTGTGTTGAAAATGAATTCGAATGGGTCCTCGCTTTTGGCATCGACACTGCTCGGAAGCACGGCCACGGATATTGCCACGTGCATCGCAATCGGAAGCGACGGCTCGGTCGTCGTCGGAGGCCAGACTTCGTCGGCGAATTTCCCAACCACGGCCGGCGCGTACGACCGCAGTTTTAATGGCATGGGCGACGACGATGACGCATTTTTAACTAAGCTGAACAGCAATCTTTCGCAGTTAGTATATTCCACTTTCCTCGGCAGTTCGTCTCGGGAGAAAATCAATTGTTTGGCCCTCGATTCGGATGGCAAACCAGTAGTGTCCGGCTTCACGTATTCGGCTCTGTTCCCAGTTACGGCCGGGGCGTTTCAGTCCACTTTTGGTGGTGGCCTATCCGATGTTTTCGTAACGAAATTCAATTCCAATGCCTCGAGCTTAGAATTCTCCACCTTACTCGGCGGCGGAATGTCTGAAGAGGCTTCGGCAATTGTGCTCGACGCATCGAATAATATATATATCACCGGATACACATGGTCCACAAACTATCCGGTATCGGCTAATGCTTTCCGTGGTTCGTCGAACGGAAGTTGTGACGCATTCCTTACGAAGCTAAGCCCGGACGGCACTACTCTTTTGGCGTCTTCGTATTTCGGCGGCTCGGGCGTGGATCGCGGCCTGTCAATCGCTTTGGACGCTCGCGGGAACATAGTCTGCGGTGGGCTAACGCAATCGACAGACCTGCCGACAGATGCTTCGTCGTTCTATCCGGCCGCGTTCGGCGACAATGATGTTTTCATCGCGAGGCTGAACCCGTCTGCATCGCAACTAATTTATTCGACATATTTCGGTAGCACCGGTTCGGATGTCCTTTCGTTCATGGAATCCGACACAACCAATATTGTATATTTCGGCGGATATACCGATTCCGGATCTTTGCCCGCCAGCTCAGGCGCTTTGCAACTGTATGCCGGCGGTGGCGATGGATTCGTGGGTATGTTCCGATTCAACACATTAATGATCGACTTCATGTCTGATTCGGCCATTGCAGGCCGCTCGTTCCCCATCCAATTCACTGCCGAGGGCGGATTCGCTCAGGAGAATCAATTCCAGATACTGCTTTCCGATGCGGATGGCAGCTTCGCAAGCCCCACGGTGTTGGCCACTGTGGTGGGCGGCGATGGAGTGTACTCGCTGGATGTGCTGCTGCCGGACACCGTGCAATTCTCGACAAAATATAAGGTGATGGTCAGGGCAAACATGCCTTTGGTAACCAAATCAGATAATATCAAAGGGCTTACAATTCTCCATCGATTCAGTTTGGTGGCAAATAGCATCACTCCCACCGAATTCGGTAGCATCGAACTGGGCGATTACAATAATGATGGGCTACTGGATATTTTGATCACCGGCCAGACGGCAAACGGCCCAATTACCGAATTGTACAGGACCAATCCAGATATGACTTTCACAAAGCTGAACGTACCCTTCGTGGGCGTCAGCTATGGCACGGCAATCTGGGGCGACGCGGACAATGATGGGCTTTTGGACATATTCGTTGCCGGTTCCACCGGGAACGGCGAGGTGGCCCGTTTATATAAAAACATGGGCAACGACACTTTCGAACCGGTTTTCGAATTCTCGCCCGCCAGGAAGTGCTCCGCTGCGTTTGGCGATTACGACAACGACGGCCTGATCGACCTGGTTTACAACGGAACTGCCGGCACTCCCGGGCAGAACCTGATCCGCCTGTATCGGAACAATGGCGATATGACGTTTACGGCGGTGAATGCCGGATTGCCTTCGTCCACCGCGGGGACTATCAGTTTCTGCGATTACAATTCGGACGGGCTTCGCGATATATTCGTGAATGGCATGAACAGCGTCGTCCGGTACTCGCGTTTATATAAAAATAATGGCAATGGAACCTTTACGAACCAATCGAGCGCAGGAATAGCAGGATGCTACAACAGTTCGGCGGCGTGGTTCGATGCGGACGGAGACGGGGACGAAGATTTGTTGCTCTCCGGCTACGACAATTTCTCGCGATGGACTCGCCTGTACCGCAATGCTTCGGGAACCTTTGCCGATGCTGGTCTATCGATTCCGCAGGTCAGTTCGGGCGCGCTTAGGGCAATCGATTTCAATTCAGACGGCAGGAGGGACATGCTCGTAACCGGTTCCGATGGCGCCAACACAATTGCTTTGGTGTACGCAGGCAATCCGGACGGTAGCTTCGCCATTTTGGACGATTCCGAGCTTGCTCCATTGGCCAACGGCGCTTGGGCCACAGGAGACCTGAATGCAGATGGCAAACCGGAAATCATTTCCACTGGTTTCATCAATGCAGAAACAAAAACTATTATATATAGGAACAACGATACAAATAAAGTTGTTTTGCCTGCCGCACCCGATGGCTTGGCATTCGCCAAGGGGAATTCCGGTTTGGTACTGAAATGGAACCGAACGGCCGCGACCGGCTCGACGTATTCAGTCCGCGTGGGCACCACTCCAGGCGGCAGGGATATCCTGAATTCTTATATTTCGCCAAACGGCCGGAATCAATTGGGCACGATGGGCAATATGCGCATGGCGGACAGCCTCGTGCTGAAGAATATCGGAATGGGCGTTTACTATTGGAGCGTAACAGCGATTAGCGCTGCGGGCATTGCCGGACCGGAATCCGAAGAGATGCAAATCGCGCTCGTGGACACTCAGCTGGTTGCCCTCGAAGTTGGTTGGAATGAAATTTCGCTCTTTGTGAACGTCGATACTCTGAACATTTACAGATTTTTCGCTGAGCATCCGGCAGTGGCGATGGTTTACGAAGGCCGGACGTTGAAATACGAACGAGGCAATTCAGTGGACGATCAATCCGTATGGGATCCAAATTCGGGCTACATCGTCTATTCGGACGCTCCTTGCCAATTGGCATTCGTGGGCAATAAGTTCGATTTGTGGCCGAGGGTTTTCCCTGTCCGTGCGGGCTGGAATCTGTTGCCTCAATTCGCATCGTATCCGAAATTGTGTTCCGAAGTCGTGTTCAACGCGAAGGTGCCGTTTGCCATCAAGGACGCCGAAGGGCATGTGTATTGCCCCTTTCTTGGTTTGAATGGCTTGCAAGTGCTCACGCCCGGGAAGGCGTATTGGTATTGGTTCGATTCGGCGGGTACTTTCTCTGTCGAATAGGATCGACGAACAGAAAGAAAAATTTAAAGATATTAATTGAAGTAAATTGTTTATATTAATAAAAGTGTGGAAATGCACGGCTGATGTTTAATTATTAGAGTAACAAAAGTTTTAAGAAAGAAGAAAAAAAAACTTGCAATCTTGGTTACTAATGATTAATTTAATTATATAGACAG
>CAZSWR010000068.1:0-20765 GCA_964610885.1 uncultured Hyphomicrobiales bacterium
TTTGTCCTTGCGCACCAGCACTACGCGATTCTTGCCATTTCCGCGGACGAAGTTCATCGAGATAGAATTCTCGGTAACCTCGGCGAAACCGATATACCCGGCCTGTGCGGTGGGTTCGGTGGCGAGAGTCGTGAAGCGGAAGCTCGCCAGCAATTTGGGGCCGTCTTCGTCTTTCTTTGGCTTAGCGGCTGAATAGACATCGAGCACGTATTTGGTATCGTGCGCGAGTCCTTCCAGTTCGAAGCCGGAGGCTTTCGCGGCGTTCGCTTTGAAAAGCACTTCGGGGCTGTCTTCGAGGCTTCCCACCGTGATGCTTTTGCGGAATGCGGGGATTTTTTCGCCGGATTCGGGCGCTTTGGCATCTTTGGTGGCCAAGCGGATCGAAACCAAGATTTCGCCAGAGCCGGACAGCGCGCACGAGGCGGTTGTTTCGCTAATGCGCGAGAACTTGGCGTTCGTTTCGGCCGAACTTGATTTCTCTTTTGAATAGGACATAGTAGTCATAGCCACGAGTGCGATAATCACGCACGCGATCCATTTCGTCATTATTTCCTGTCTGATGTTCATTAATTTAACCTTATTTATTCTAATTTCTTATCATAGAATTAATTCAATGGCAATACATGGCCCGATGCGATGATAACCCATGCGTCTTGACCAACCACCATTAAGGTAGTTGTCTCGCCTGAAGGAAGAGGCATTTGAGGCGTACCCAATGAATTCTTGATTGATGCTTGAGCACCACTTACGTTGGTAAAGATAATGATTCGGCCGGCATCATCGGCTGTAACCGCGGGAAGGTTCAGGTTGAAACCAGCGCCGTATGGGCCACTGAGAATGACCGAAGTGAATTTATCGTTTGTATTTGCTGATGAAAGCACAACATCACCGGAAACCGGGATAATGGTCGATGAAAGTTTAATGTTACCGGAAAGTACGTTCATTGCATAAGCGTCTGCATAGACGGAGATAGCGGATTCCGTACCTGTAACGTTGTGGAGCACTTCGGCGCCGAACGAAGATTTCGCGCCATAGACCTCGAGTGCGGAGCCTTCGGGGTTGTCGTTCGAAATTTTCAGCGTAGTGCCATCGCCATTGTTAGTTAAATCGACGAGGGCCACTCCGGCTGCTGTACCCATAACTGCCATGGCTTGGTATGGCGAGACATTAGTAACGTTGAGTGCGGGATAGTTGTACGAGTTATTTTGCGCGAAGATCGATGATGCATCGTTCGTCAGCACGCTGAGTGCGGGGATATCGTTCACTGTCGGGTTTTCGATGATCGCATAGCCGGCGACGGAGAAGTTACCGATGACGTCGAGTGCGTTCATAGCGTCTCCGGTCGAAGCAACGCGGAGTGCGTAAGAATCGCCGGATGTTTGGATATCGACAGCGTTTGCTGCCATGTCGTCCGAGCGGACTTCGAGTTTGGCTGTTGGCGTTGCGGTACCGATGCCCACGCGGCCCATATTTGTATAGAGGAAGTCATTTTCTGCGTCATAGTTCCAACCGACGACCGACGAAATTGCTTGCCAATGGGCGAAGCCAGTAGCGTCCGATGTGAGGACTTTTCCTGCGCCGGGCAGGTACAGCGGGTCGGTGGAAGTAACTTGGAGAGTGGATGTAACCTGGAGAGGAGCGGAGATGATGAGGCCTGCCGTTGTTCCTGTGATTTCCAAATCGCCGGTTGCGTGCGCAAGCGTGAGGATGTTGGCCTCTTCTCTGTAGTTATTGGCGTATGCCGACTGGAGATCGGTTGCGATTGTCAGGGGTTGCCAGCGTAAATGGGCTGTGTTCCATGCGAGCACTTGGCCGTTTGTGGCGCCTCTTTGAGTCAAATTGTATGGATCGAGTTCTGTAATGTTAGCACCATTACCAATCAAATTGGTTGCTCCGATATCTCCGTCGCAATTAAGCGTACCTGTAACGGTCATATCTCCGGTAAAGGATGTAAGGCCGGTAACGTCGAGCACTGTAGGAGTTGCAGCTTCGGCGCCTTGGAAATCAATAGTAACCGGAAAGCCATATACTTCTGTATTATAAGGTATGGTAATAGTATGTCCGCCATCGTATGCGCCCTGAAGCGTATTGACGAGTGTGGCGGGATACCAACCGGCGGGTGTGCCGGGGAAGCCAACGACTGCATCATGCCATTGGAGGAATTGGCCCGATGTGGCGCCGCCTTGAGTCAAGTCGTATGGGCTTACATTTGAAGGATACCAACCGGCTACGATTCCGTCTTCGGGGATCGCATCTTGCCATTGGAGGAATTGGCCAGCGTCTGCACCATTTTGTTCGAGTGATTGGGCCATAAGTGCGTATGGCACGCTGTGGATTCTGGTGCGGGGCAGCAGTGCAGTCCCGTCGATAACCACTTCGAGGTACAGTGCTGCGTGAGCCGTGAGGTCTGCCGGCAGGGCCGTAACCGAGCCGAGCACGACTGTATAGAGGCCGTTAACGACGTTAACGTTCGGCTGCGTTTCAGTCCAGATTTCGGTACCTGCTGCGGAAGCGGACATAATCCGGAAAGTAATTGATTGGGCATTGTTCGTCAGGGGCAGACCCTCTGCTGTAAGCAGTTTGCCTTGGTAAGTGATCAGGTTCGGCACGTTCGATACTGGATCGACCCAAGCAGACGCTATCGATGCCGTCATCACCAATGCCAGAAGCAATGTAATGGCTTTTCTCATGTTAGAAACTCCTAAAATTTGTGAATACATTTGTAAATATTATCATTTTATCTATTCTTATCTATTTTATATTACTCATTTTTTTCAGAAATAAATAGCAAAATGCAATGGCGACGAGTGCGCCACTGCCTGCTCAAATTCTATATTACTATATTAAAGCTGTCAAATCATTCGCTCAATAATAGTTTAAAAAAGAAAAAAGCAATCCCTGCTGAACCAAGGTTTCAAATAAATTATACCGCTATTCCATTGCGATATATAGTTTTAGTGAATCGAAAAAGGATTTCGTTGCCCCCTATTTGCTTTGTTAAATCTGCTTAGTTTATATCAAATCGACGTATCAATTATTGAAATTTATAAAAAAAAACAATACAATCCAAATCAATTTTCGGGCTGCTGTTAATTTTATAACGCATTTTCATTCACAAGTTTTCAAATAAAAAAACTGCCTTTCTTAATTTATGAATAATTTTTCATAATTCCAAATTTCTGAAAAAATTTTTTTTCATTTTCCTAATAAACCAGTTTTCATATGTAGGAAAAAACGCATGACCTCGCGAAGAATTGTATGTTCCTCGCGGTTATTATCATTTCCCATCTGGATTTGTGCAAAACTATTATTGCGGCCGGAAACCAAACGCATCCGGCCGGGCGGTAGCTCCATATTGTTGAATATCAGCGTCTTACGAATTTAAGCCGCCTGGCTCGAACGGAAATATTGCCGGCAGAAAGCAGACTATGAAAATGAAATAATTCACAAGTGGCCGAAATTTTATTATTTTTGCACGGTTGTTTTGTGTGTGAGACTGAAGAAACAGAGGAATGTTAGTTCGGAATTGTTTGGTAATAGCGTATTATTTCCCTCCGATGGGGCTTAGCGGAGTGCAGCGAACTCTTAAATTTTGCAAGTATTTGCCGGATTTCGGCTGGAATCCGATTGTGCTCACCTCCACCCCATCGAATTACTATGCTTTCGACGAAAGCTTGGAGCAAGAGGTCGAGGGTAATATAATAAAGGTTTATCGTACTCCTTCGCGAAAGGAATTGAAGGGCGGCGAAACTCAAAAAGCCAAAACGACCAAACTCCCTTCGTACACCATCCAAAAGCTCGGCCGCGCATTCCTTCAGACCATCCACCAACCGGACAGCAAGATTCGTTGGCGCAATCCCGCGCTGAAACTCGGCCGCCAGATCATCGAAGAGAACGACATCAGCGTGATATTCGCCACTGCTCCGCCGTTCACGGACTTCCTTGTGGCCCAGCAACTTAGCCAAGAGTTCGGCATCCCGTTCGTTGTGGATTATCGCGACGTGTGGGTGGACAATCCTTTCCATTTCTACGCCACACCGTTCCACAAGCAATACAGCATTGCGCTCGAGCAGTCTATACTGACGCACGCAAAAAAAGCCGTTGTTACCACGCGCTTCACCAAGGAATTGCTACTGAAGCGCTACCGGTTTCTTTCGCACGACGATATTTCGATCATCTCGCACGGCTTCGACCCTGCGGACTTCCCCGATCGAGCTCCCGCGAAGCTCAATCCGAACAAATTTACGATTACTCATTCGGGCGTCTTCCAGGACGACCGCACTCCGAAGTACTTCTTCAAGGCGCTTGCCTCGTTCATCAAGAAAAATCCGGCGGCAGCGAACGATATTCAGGCCCGCTTCGTCGGCGTGATGCGGAAGAACCACCTGAAGATGATCAAAAAGTATGGCCTCACGGAAAACGTGGTTTGCACGGGCTACCTACAGCACAACGAAGCCGTCTCCGAGCTGCTCCAATCGGATTTGCTCTGGTATATGCTTTTCGACACAGTGCGTTCGCCCGGCAAGCTCTACGAGTATTTTGCCGCTGCGAAGCCAATCCTGGCCTGCGTGCCGGAGGGCGTCATGCGCCGGACCACTCTGGAGTCCAAATGCGCAATAGCCGTGGACCCGAAGGATACGGAATCCATCGAGAACGCAATCGCATCGTATTACAAGCTCTGGAAAACGAATTCACTCCCGCGCCCCAGCAAGGAGTTTATCCAGCAATTCAACCGCCGCGACTTGGCGTCGAGCCTTGCAATCGAGCTGTCGAACGCAGCCGAAATATAAGTGTCCATCATTCAATGGGGTTCAACCACATTGTCCAAAGCCATAGCAAGTCATTGTTATATCTAATATAAGGAAAAATGAATTCCTGCTCATCTTTCCTTTCGTCATTGCGCTGACCTTGAAAAATAAAGTGGCAGTCGCCACCTACAATTCTCCAGCCGCCTTTACCAAAAGCGGAAAAGATCATTGAGCTATTAATCTGATTTTATTAGTTCTATGGCGAATTGATACCGCGTTAGCGGTTGTTATATTGTAGTCGAGTTGTTTCCTCCTTGCATATCATACCGCGCGAGCGGTTGTTAATAAAGCTCTGCATGAATCAACCAATCATATAAAACATTCGCTACGCGAAATCCTGCCCAAAAAATTAACCAATATTCTACAATACAACAACCGCTCGCGCGGTAAAATATCATTTCAATCTACCAAGTTGCTCATAATTGTATATGGTACAGCACCAATACAATGCGCTATATAACCATATTTTTAAACGTAGGATGCCGCCAACCCACGAATTGCTCCACAGGTTGGCTGTGAATATACTCTTATCTAACTTACCTTTTATTCGAAGGTTGAGTCCGCTTATTCAGCTAAGCACTACACTTAATTTAATAAAGTTAGACTAAATTTGCTCGCAATATTCTGCTTGGGGACTCATCTGGACACTTTGTGTTGTACTATATAAACAATATTCTCGGGCGGGTTTTGAACCCGCCCCTACATCAAATCATCACATCAACACATCTGCTAATCAACTCTATTCGAATATCATGGTTTCGCCCACTTCCATCACTTGGGCTTTGTGGCCTTTGCTCGCCACCAATCGAGTGAATTCATTCGGGTCTGCCTCGATGACGGGGAAAGTATTGAAGTGCATCGGGATGGCCAATTCCGGCTGAACGAATGCCACGGCGCGGGCAGCGTCCGAGGCGTCCATCGTGAAGTTGCCGCCGATTGGGCACATCATCACGTCGATTCTGTCCAATTGCCCGATCAGCTGCATATCCATGAACAGTCCTGTATCGCCGGTGTGGTAGATGGTTTTCCCGCCCATGCGAATGACGACGCCGGCCGGCGCACCCATGTAACGGCCCTCTGGGTTGGCAGAGCCGTGGTGCGCGATTGTGAATTTCAGTCGGCCAAACGGGAAGTTCCACGCGCCGCCGATGTGCATATTGTGCGCTTCGATTCCGTTTTCTTTCGCATAGTTTGCCAATTCGTTGACAGCAATCAGTGTGGCTTTGTTAGCCTTAGCTATCGCGAAGGCGTCTCCTGAGTGGTCGCCGTGGGCATGGGTCAGCACAACGAATTTCGCCTTGATGTCGGCGGCCTTCGCCGTGGCTGTGGGATTGTGAGTAATAAACGGGTCAATAATCACTTCGTGAGTGCCGTCGCCAAGCAAAAAGCATGAATGGCCAAGATAAGTAATTTTTAACATTCGAGTCCCCTTTCGTAGGAATTTTATATATAATGTTCATCAGTATATTCGGCGGAACGAACCGTCCGGTGAGACTAAATCCTTGATAATTACAGTGCAAGTTTCGAGGCCAACGCATCGGCTCGCGGCCAAAGCACAGGTTCATCAATCAGCTTTGAATTCAAAGATTTCTCGTGTTTCAACAGTCCCACAATACTAACGCAAAAAAAATAATAATATTTTGCGAGCCTAATAAATTGGTTCTATAACGTTTTGTGTGGGTATAACGTAGGGGTTCAAAATTTTGAACCCGTACAATTATTAACCCCGTACAAATATTGAACCCGTACAAATATTGAACCCGTACAAAGAAAAATACAACATCATCAAATGCTGTGGTTCAAAATGGGGTTCGAAATTTTGAGTCCATACAATACCCACAAAAACACAATAGGCCCTGAATACCCATATCGATTGTTTATTTTTTTATAAGAAATTATTCCTTTCGCCGGCAGCGTTTTTTTACTATTTTGCAGAAAGCAGTCCCGCAACTGTAGGAGTGGGCCGCAATCCATCTGAACACATAATTGACACTTGAAAATATCTGAAGGAGCCGGCACTTATGGAAAGTATTGAATTTATTGATAAACTATGTTCTCTCGGCAGCCCGTACAGCTCGAGCGCAGAGCGGGACGAACTGTTCGTGGAGGCTCTTCGCGAAAATTATCGGATACAGCTGGCCCATCAGCCGTTTATTCGGTTCCTGGCCGAGCGAGCCGGATTCGCGCCCGAGCAGCTGAGAACGATTGCCGACATTGAAAAAATTCCGCCCCTATTCGTTGGCGTAATGAAGATTCATACCTTCTGCAATATTCCCGACGAAGATATTGCGATGGTGCTGACAAGTTCGGGTACGAAAGGCCAAAAGACACAGGCCTTCTTCGACAAAGGCTCTCTGGACCGATTGGAGAAGCTCGCCTATCGCTGCTTCAGCGATTCCGGCTGGACCTCCGAAGAGCCGGCCCACGTATTCATCATGGGCTACGACATCCGCGAGGAAAAGAATTTGGGCACTTCGTGGAGCAACAACCAATTGCTCTCGCTTGTCCCGGCGAAGAGTGTGAACTGGACAATACTCAAGAATGCCGACGGCGAATTCGAGTTCGACTACAGGCATTGGGCCAAACGTGTCGTCGAATTGGCCGAGGAAGCCCCGATCCGGCTCACAGGCTTCCCAGCCTTCATGAGCCAATTGGCCAAGGAAATCGAAATCATTTGCCCCGGTTTCCGCGCCCATCCCGGCAGCTTCATCACCGCCGGCGGCGGATGGAAGAACCACAAGGGCGTGCCTTTGAAACACTTGGAGTTCGCCGCGCTAATGGAAGCCAGCATGGGCATCCCATCGGCAAACATCCGGGACGCCTTCGGAATGGCCGAACATGGCATACCGTATTGCTCATGCAGCGCCGGGCACTACCATATTCCCGTCTTTTCGCGGATGCTGGTGCGCGACCCGCTGACGATGAAAGTGCTGCCCGACGGCGAGGAAGGGCTGATGAACCTGATCACGCCGTACAACACAGCCCAGCCGAACCTTTCGGTTTTGGCCACCGATTTGGCAGTTGTGCGCGAGGGCTGCCCCTGCGGAATCCCCGGTAAATACATCGATTCCGTCCGCCGAGGCGGTATTTCCAAGAACCGTGGCTGCGCCATTGCTGCCCAAGAATTGCTCGACCGTTCGCAAGGAGGAAACAAATGAGAAACAAACACTACATCTTCGGCCAAGAACTCGAAGGCGCTGAAATATCATTGGCGGACGCCAACAAATACTTTTTCGATGAATACCTGCTCGAGAAGTCCAAAGAATTTCTCAGAACCCCAATAGATTCGATCTTGGGAGTAATTGACCGCGCCGGAAAAATTTTCGTATCGAACGAAAAACCGTATTACGACGCCTGCATGGCCGAATTGCCAAAGCTCTTGGGCTATGCTCCGAAGATGGTCGAAAAGGCTATGTCGTTCATCCCCGGTCTGCTCGGCCGCGAAACCATGCTCAGCCGCCTATCGCACCTCGGCGACCACCACCTCTTGGACTACAATGTGTACAAAGGCAATGGCCGACTGCTTCGGGCAATTCCATTGGGAGTGGTAACGCACATTGCAGCGGGCAACACGTTCCTCGGCGCAATCGATTCGCTTCTCTATGGCTTGATAACGAAGAATGTCAATATCGTCAAAATGGCCTCTGCCGACAGGTTTTTCCCAATTGTCTTCATGGAGGCGCTCCGCGAAGCAGACACCCAGGGGATCGTCTTCCCGTATGTGGCCATGACTTATTGGAAACATGACAATATGGAAGTGCAGGAATTGGTGAAGAAGAACTCCGACGCTATTCTCCTATTCGGCGGGGAGGCATCTGTGGCCGCTTTCAAAAAAGAAGTTGCCCCGCGCTGCGAAGTACTCACTTTCGGCCCGAAGGTCAGCTTCGGAATCGTTACCCGTGGACAATCTGAGGCAGAACTTTCGGCCGCCGCCCGCGGATTCGCCCAAGACGTGGTCTTCTGGGAACAACGCGCCTGCACTGCCTGCCAGAATATTTTCGTGGAAAGGTCCGATAGCGCTGACTTCTTCGTCGGGAAACTGATGGAAGAGTTGGAACTGGCCGGCAAGGAGTACCCGCAAGAGCCTGTCGCTTCCGATGCCGCCGTGGAAATCAGGAAGCAACGCGAATTGGCCCTTTGGGACGAGTTCAACAATTCGGGTAAAGTGCTCGAAGGGAAATCCTCGAACCACACTATCATCATCAAAAATTCAACCGACCTGACTGATTCGCCTCTCGAGCGGACTGTGATTGTCAATTTCATTGACGATTGGCGCCAGATTCCGAGCGGTTCGGCCAAACTGCTGAAGTATTACATGTCCACGATTTCGATTGCTTCGCCAGACGTCGAGGGCATCATCGAAGAGTTCCTGCCGCTGGGTGTGATGCGCTTCTGTTCGCCGGGGCTAATGTCTTCGTCGGCGAGTGCAGACAATTCGCACGACGGTCGCTACATCGTGGAGTCTCTGATCAAATTCATCAATTTCGAGAACTTCAACGACCAGAAATTGGGTTTGGACTTCGCCGGAACCACGAACCGCGATGCCATTATGCTCAGCCGCTTGAACGTCGTCTTGGAAAAGGCTCTCAAGACGAGGTTCTACAGTCAGCGCTATTCCGGCCTCGAACTGCCCATCACGAGCATCGAGCAATTCAAGCAACTGCGCCCGCTCGAGAAGACCGAAATGGCCGAGATAAGCGCCCACCATTCGGACGCAGCATTCAGCGACGAGGCGAAGGGTTGCTATATTTTTTCGGCCGGCGGCACTACCGGACTGAAGAAATATGTACTTTATTCCAATGCGGAATTCAGCAAATCCAAGGAAATATTTGGCAAAGGGTTCCGTGCCCTGGGCATCGGGCCGGACAATGTGGTGGCCAACATATTTCCCGCCGGAGCCATGTACACGGCTTTCCTGGCCATCAACAAAGGGCTTGAGGAGTCCGGCTGCCGCATCCTTTCGGTAACGGGGAACATCCCGCATCGGGACATACTCGAATACTTCACCACTTTCCGACCGGACACGATTTTTGGCGTACCCGCGATTATCATTCCACTCGCTCAATACGCCGAAGAAAACAATTACGATATACAGATCAAAAATGTGGTTTACGCCGCCGAACACATGACGCAGGACGCTAAGTCATACATCAAGAAAGTCTTCAAGGCCGACCGGATTAGCTCGTTCGGCTATGCGGCTGTCGAAACCGGCCCGATTGGCTACCAATGCCCCCACTGCGCCGACAACGAATTCCACGCCGAAGAGGAATGGGCCTACGTCGAGGCAGACGAAAACTCCGAAGCGATCGTAACATGCCTCTACAAAACGCTTCAGCCCGTGGTTCGGTACAAAGTTGGCGACCTTATCGAATTCGTCTCCGAACCGTGCGCTTGCGGCCGCCACAGCCCGAAATTCAAGCTGAAAGGCCGCAGTGGCGAAAAAATCCGCATTTCAGGCCTTTGCGAATTCTATTTTGAGGACTTCGAGCGGATTGTCCGTTCGTCTGTCGATGACGGATTTGTAATGCAGGTTTGCCTGGAGCCGGACGGTATCCTGACGCGGGTGCGGCTGACCGTCGAGACGAAGCACTCGGACGATCCGTCAATTCGCTCAATGCTCGCCTCGAAGCTGCGCGAAGGCATTCCTGCGCTGAGTATCGAGCCGGAGAAGAGCCTTATTTCCGAATTCTGCCTCGATTTGGCAGCGCCCGGCGCCCTCGAGCGTGTGGAACGCAGCGGCAAAGTGCGCCGAATCATCGACAAACGAGTGGAATAGGCCGGCTGAATTGTGGACGCGACGTGTCTGCAATTCTTGAGCTGTTGCCGAGAATTGAATTGGTATTTCTCGTTATTTGCATAGTTTACATGAAGTTATCTTCACACACCCCTAAATCCCCTCTTCCTAGAGGGACTTAAAAACAATATTTATACAGGTTTAACAATATAATTAGGCCGACTCTTATCCCCCTCTAATAAGAGGGGGTTAGGTGGTGTGTTATACTGTATCATTAGCTCAATGAATTAATTCAAACCAATACATCGATTCATGTATGTATTGAACATCACCCATACAAAGCACTATCTAACCAATCAAATGAAACATTGTTACGGACAATTCGTATATTATCGGTATTTTTGTAAAAGATTAGAATTCAGATTAGAAAAGAGATTGGAATTTTGAGAATGGATAGAATTGATGAATTAGGAAACGAGAAAGTATCGAAGCTGCTTTGGAAGTATTCGTTGCCTCCGATTATTGGAATGATTGTATTCGCTTCGTACAATGTCGTTGATAGATATTTCGTGGGACTTGCCCTCGGGGCCATCGGGAACTCGGCCATTACGGTGCTGTATCCGATGTCGATCGTGCTTATGGCTTTCGGTATGCTGTGCGGCTTCGGCGGCACTTCGCTTGTATCAATTAGTTTTGGCGAGCAAAAAAGAGATTATGCGGCCCGAGTCATTGGGACAACTTTCCTGATTAATACTCTCATTTCCGGCGTGATACTGATATTCAGTTATATATACCTGGAGGAAGTGATCATCGCCCTCGGCGGAAACGACGAAATAATGCAATTGGCCAAGGACTACGGAAGCGTCATAATTATGGGCGCAATTTTCGGGCAGACTTCGTTCGCATTGAACAACATCATTCGATCCTTGGGTTCTCCGGTAACCTCCATGATGACGATGCTAATAAGTGCGATTTTGAATATCATTCTCAATCCTTTGTTCATCATGGGCTTCGGCATGGGCATCAAGGGTTCGGCATGGGCCACGGTGATCAGCCAAATCGTTAGTTGCACGTGGGTTGTTTGGTTCTACATTAGCAAACGCAACCCGTTGAGGCTCCACAGGTCGCACTTCAAATTCGATTTTTCGATCATCAAGCGCGTTTTTGGAATTGGTTCTTCGTCGTTTTTCATTCAGATTGGCGGTAGCATTATTGCCGCGATGTTCAATCATTTGCTGAATTACTACAGCGGTTCGGAATCGATAGCGATTTATGGCATTTCGGTGGCGGTGCTGCTTTTCGTGATGATGCCCGTTTTCGGATTGAACCAGGGCGCGCAACCGATTATCGGCTACAATTTTGGAGCAAAGAACTACAACCGAGTCCAAGAGGCATTACGTTTGTCTTTGATTGTGGCCACTCTGATTTGCACAATCGGCTGCGTAGTCGTCATATTCTTCAGCCACGAGATTATGAGCGGATTCCTTCACGACAATCCGGCTGTGGTGGACCTCGGAACTCATGGAATTACCATTTTCAGCATCACTCTTCCGGTAGTCGGCATGCAAGTAATCGCTTCCGGGTACTACCAATCGATCGGCAGGTCCGGCAAGGCGGTACTGCTGACCCTGCTCAGGCAAGTGATTGTATTGATTCCGCTACTGATAATACTCCCCCCGATTTTCGGCCTCGAGGGTATTTGGTTCAGTCCGCCAATAGCTGATTTCGTTTCGGCTTCGATGACTGCATATTTTTTGATTAGAGAAACCAGAAAACTTAGTAATTTGCATTTGGAAAACGGAACGGTTTGACGGCATTTGCGCGGGTGGCGCGTAGTGGCCCGAAAAAAATTGTGTCCGAAGCAGTATGCCCGCCTCGATAATTGCTGAGGTGCTTCCAAGAACACGCCAGACAACAAGGAATTGAAGATGAGTAGAATTGTATTTGCTATCGTTGCTTTGATAATGTCCTGCCAGCAGATTATTGCTGCTCCCGTTTTGGCTCGTCCAGACTCGAGCGCCGCGGGCGCCGATTCTTTGCCCCGGAAAAGGGTATTCCTTATCAATTGCGACCACGGCCCGGGTTTGGATTCGGTTAGCTTGGGCAAAGCACTTGCCGCAATGAACCTGACGCTCGAATTCACTAAGCAATACCAGCTAATCGACCCGGACGAAATCGATTCCGTTGCGAACGCCCTGGCCAAACAAAGATCCCGAGTTACAGCCGTAGAATTGGCTCGCGCCCTTCGCGCCGAACTTAGCGTGCAAATCAGGGTCTCCCGATTGGCAAATATTCTTCGGTCCGACATGATTCTGATGCGTGGGGACAGCCTCGAGAAGCGAGTGTTTTCCAAAGGATATGATTTCATCAGGTACAAATCCGTGAAGGACGACGCCAACCTTATCGATCCGGCGCTGCTCCGCTCTTTTCAAAGGGCTTTCGCATCCGCTCTCGGCGACTCGGCGCTCTACGACAGCCTGCCCGAGAAATTTGCCGCCCGCCCCGCCCGAACAGTCGTTATTTCAGGCTTCGAATACAAGGACAATCCGGAATTTTCGCCGCCATGGGAACTGTTCACAGACAAGATGCACTCTTCGTTCTATATGAGCGATAAAATCTTCGAATATGGCCACGGCAGCAAGAACTACGTACTGTTCGACCTGGAGTCCCGCGATACGATTTTCGCATTGAACAACATGCACTTCGTCGAAAACTACAAATCCGTTTCGATGGCAGAGCTGAAACTTTTCGAGAGATTCGACGTGGATTGCGTCGTCAGCGGCGAAGTGGAACGAACAGCCGAGGGCGCCCGCCTGACTCTGTACCTGCTGAGCATTCGCGGCGGCAGCGTATTCTTGGACAAAACCGCCACAGCAATACTGAAGGAGGACAGCCTGAGCGAGGTTGACAAGAAGATAAAAAAACTCACTGAAGACCTTTTTGGCTCGTAAAGGGCGGGCAAGAGTCGACATTACATTATACCGCGTAGCGGTTAAATTATGGTAGATAATTGAAACCAAAAAGTTAACATACCCCGTAGGGGTTAAATTTTTAGGCTTTTGATGTAGTTCATACATTATATGGTAATGTTTTTCTCAGTGATAAACCGAGAAAAAAAGCAGTATACAAACCTCACATAACACTACATTTTCCCAACCATCTAAAACGAATAATCCCTTCTATAAAAATAAAGTAGCGATTGCCACCTTTCCGGCTTGCCAAAATCCGATAAAATGTATAATTTTGCTTTTTGAAAACTTGAGATTTTAGAAAAGAATGAAATACAATGACTTTCCCGAGCTAGACAAGCCGCGCTGCAATTGCGGAGTGGTGGGCGTCTTCAACCATCCCAATGCTTCCATAATGACTTACTACGCGCTCCACGCGCTCCAGCACAGGGGGCAAGAGGCCGCCGGAATCACTTCCTTCTATTACGACGAAGAGAAAAAACGCATGCGCTGGGCATACAAACGGGCCGAAGGGCTTGTGCTCGACGTATTTCAGGACCCCAAACTGCTCACCGAAGTGTTGGTCGGACGCTCGGCCATCGGGCACAATCGGTATTCGACCACCGGTTCGTCCACGCACGCTAACATCCAACCGTTCAACATGAACTACCACAGCGGCATCCTAACGCTGGCCCACAATGGGAACCTGACGAACACGATCACACTTCGCAAGAAATTGGAATCCGAAGGCGCAATTTTCCAGACCACAACCGATTCGGAACTTTTCCTGCACCTGATCGCCCGCAGCCGCAAAGAGAAAAAAATTGACCAAATCCGCGAAGCGCTCGCGACGGCTCGCGGAGCTTATTCGTTGGTGCTGCTCACGGAGGATTCGCTCGTGGCCGCGTGCGACCCGCATGGATTCCGCCCGCTCAGCATCGGCCGCGTCCGAAACGAAGACGGCTCTTGGGCATACGTTGTGGCGTCCGAGACTTGCTCTTTCGATATTATCAGCGCCGAATTCGTTCGCTGCGTGGAGCATAACGAGATTGTCGTCATCAACCAAAACACAATCGAAACCGGTGAAATCCAATCCTATAAAATTCTGGATGAAACGCCTAACTCCACACACTGCATTTTCGAGTACATATACTTCTCTCGGCCGGACAGCATGATTTTCGGGCAGAAGGTGGACAAAGTGCGCCGCGCCCTCGGGGACAATCTGGCAATCGAATCGCCCGTCGCGCTCGAACCCGACGGCAAAGTCCGCGCAATAGCAGTGCCCGACAGCGGGAACACAGCAACTCTCGGATTCGCCAAGACAAACAACGAAAAGTATCCCACGAAATACGAGATCGGCTTCATTCGCTCGCACTATGTGGGCCGCACGTTTATCGCCCCGGGCCAGAACAACCGCGAGTTCAAAGTGAAAGTGAAATTCAACACGGTTCGCGGCGTCATCGAGGGCAAGAACATCGTTTTGATCGACGATTCAATCGTGCGCGGCACCACGTCGAAATCCTTGATCAACCTGGTCAGGGCGTGCAACCCGCTTTCGATACACATGCGAATCACTTCGCCGCCGATCAAGTACCCGTGCTACTACGGTATGGATTTCCCCAGCCGCAAGGAATTGATTGCAAACCATTACGAATCCGAAGAGGAAATCGGCAAAGCTATCGGAGTGGAATCGCTCCGCTACCTTAGCCTGAAGCAATTGCTCGCATCGGTCCCGCAGGGCGAAAACATTGGATACTGCACGGCCTGTTTCAATGGCGAGTATCCGGTGGAAATCGATAAAAAATTAGATAAGGAATCCGCTGAATAAGCGATTCAGAGAAACCGCATAGCAGAAGAGCTGCGGCTATACTCACGCTCCTCGGCCAGCGGGCAGAGAGCAAATGAATACGCTTGAGCTAACAATAAACACTATTAGGAATTTGTTTATTTATTCCGTATATTTGTATGTTGTATTAGTTTGCAAATTAAGGTTTTGATATGGATACATACATCGTGAACCCCGTCGAAGTCCGAATGGAAGAATCGGAAAAAGGCGTAATCTATCAGTCAATCGTCGCTATGGGCATGCGTTCGCGCCAAATCAACGACAACATCAAATACGAAATTCAAGACCGTATGCAGGACATCGTTATCGATACAAGCGAGACGGAAACCACTAACTACGACCAAATCCAAATCAGCCGCGAATTCGACGTCATTCCGAAACCGACATTCCTGGCAATGAAGGAAATTGTCGATAAAAAATTGACTTTTACTCTGCCCGAAGTAAAAAAAGACGACGAAGATTAATTCTTGGTTTGCCTTTGCTCGAGGGCTTCGGACGAATTTGAAATGAATGATTAACATTTCTTTTTCCAAAATATCGAATACTATACAATAAAATAAGCGCAAAAGCTCCTTTAAATAAGGAGCTTTTGCTGTTTTTAGGCAAGGAATTTGAGTATAACTTCTTGGTACTTTGATGGCCGCGAGAAAAAGCCGAAGAATTAGCCAAACCCGGCGGCGGGCCTTCCGTCCGCACCCACGCCAAGCCATTGAATATTAAGTATTTATAATTGATAATGGCTTTAATCATAGAATTCGATTTCTATATAAAAGAATAAAACTACAAAAGATATGAAGACAAGTTTATCAAACCATTTTACTCGTTCAATCCTGCTTATTAGCATTCCTGCAGTGCTGGTAATTTTCATCACTTGGGTAGCCGGCGAATTAGTTACTTTCAAGAAGGATTCCGAAAGGCTGAAAAATGAATACACTCTCGGCCAAAAATCAAAAATCCAAACCGAAGTGAACCGAGTGGTGGACTACATCCAGAGCAAACGCGATGCAGCCCGAGCCGAAGTCCGCTCCGGCCTAAAGGAATCGGTTTATGCCGCTCACAAAGAAATTCTGCAAGCCATTAACAATAAACGCCCACCGAACGACAATGCTTTACTGAAGCTCCTTATTGGTATTCTGAACAACAAAACGATCCCCGGAAAAGAAGCTAATTTCTTCCTGCTCGGTATCGAAGACAATTTATACCTTTTCGGCCCAAACAAGGAATTGATGAACCTTAACTTGATTAAAACCGACTCGAACGTTGCAACTGCCTTCAAAAATATTCAAAAAATCATTGAACAGAACAACGAGGGGTTTGCCGAATATAGGCTGTCCAGAAGTAGCGGTGCGAACAGCGGGTTGAACCAGAAGACGTCGTTTGTCAAGCGAATCGAAGGCACAAATATAGTTTTGGGCGCAGCTCAATACATCGATGATTATATCGCGAAGGAGAAAACTGCATTCATCGAATGGATCAAGCATGTACGGTTCGACAACGGCCAGGGCTACATATTCCTCGACGATTTCAATGGATACAGTATATATAACCTCCACTCAGACCTGATCGGCAAAGACCTCAACTATCTGCGCGACGAAAACGGCGTGATGATCACCGAAGAGGAACGCCGAGCAGCCGAAAAGCCCGACGGCGATTTTATTTACTATTCCTGGAGGCGCGCGCCCGGACTGCCGCTTTCGCCCAAGGTCTCTTTCGTCCGCGGAATCAAAGAATACTCATGGATGCTCGGCGCCGGTGTGTATTTGGACGATATCGAAACCGTTATCGAGAGCAACCGCGCCGAAATGCAATGGGCCATTATAAAGAAAATTATTACTATAATTATACTATTGTTCATTATTGTTGGGATTACTATTCTAATTGGCCGGATATACGCCAAGAAATTGGACGGGAATTTCTTTGTTTTCCGAGAATTCTTCAAGAATGCAAGCCGGCACCACGAACGAATTGATGCCGCCAAGCTGCAATTCGTGGACTTCTTCTTGCTCGCCGAATATGCTAACGACATGATCGACGAACGTGAGCGAATTATTAACGACTTAGAGAAAAACCGCGCCCGGCTGCACTACGCGCTCGAGGCCTCTCGAGAAACCATTTGGGAATGGAATACAATCACGAACGAACTCTACCGGAGCGCACGGTACTTTCGGTTGCTCCAAAGGGACGCTAGCCCCGAGGGCGAAGTTGGGAAGTTCCGCGATTGGTACGAGGAAATGTCTGATGAAGAAAAGCCATTGATTGCCGAGACAATCGAAGAGTTCCTCGACGGCAAGAAAGAATATTTACAATTTGAATTCAGAATCGTAAACGCTTCCGGCAATGCTATCTGGTTCCAAACAATTGGCAAAGCCATCGAATCCGGCCAGAACGGCAACCCGGTCCGCGTGATCGGCACAATCGTCGATATCACCGACAGGAAAAACTACGAACAGAAAATCGTATCGCTCAACGAAGTGCTCGAATTCAAAGTAACCGAACGCACTGCACAGCTCGAGGACGCTCTCGAAGAGCTGAAATACGAAAACGAAGAGCGGAAACGCACACAGTTGGAACTTTTTAAAGCAAAAGACGAACTGTCGGAAACTCTGAAACGCGAAAAAGAACTTAGCCAAATGAAATCCAGCTTCATTTCGATGGTGTCCCACGAATACCGCACCCCGATGACGGTTATTTCTCTCTCATCGGCCCTACTGAAAAAATATAACGAAGTGGGCGACAATGCCAATTTCAATACGACGTTGGCCAAAATCGATTCCTCGATACAAACCATGAACCATCTGATCGACGATGTGCTGCTTTTCGGCAAAAGCGAAACCGGAAGGCTGACCGCTTCCCCAAGCAAATTCAATTTGGACGATCTGGCCACGCAAGTCATCGAACATACACGCATTATCGACAAAAACTCGCACGTATTGGTTTACGAGAATTCGAACCACAATTTGCCTATTGAATCAGATACAAAGATACTCGAGCAAGTGCTCATTAACTTAATGACTAACGCCTGCAAATACTCTTCGGCAAACGAAGAAATCGTGCTTTCTGTTTTGGCCGATAATGACTCATACACAATCTCCGTCAAAGACTTCGGTATCGGTATCCCCCACGAAGAGTTAGACCGGATATTCGAACCGTTCTACCGAGCGAGCAATTCAACGATTGCCGCCGGAACGGGGCTGGGCCTCTCCATCGTCAAACGCTCGATCAGCATCCTCAGCGGTAGCATTTCGGTGGAAACAGAAATCGGAAAAGGCTCTCAGTTCACGCTGACACTGCCCATCAAGCCCAAAGAAGCACAAGAGTCTTAGTTGCAAGTGAAATAATGAGATGATGAGATGATGTGGTAAAAATAGTTGCAAGTAGAAAGGTACAAGTAGCAAGCAAGAAAATGAATGGACGGTACAAGCTTCTACTTGCAACTTGTTCCTTTCAACTTTCTACTTGAGAAAATTTGTAGGGGCGGGCTCCTAACCCGTCCGACTCTTCTGCAAGATGTGCCACACCTCGGAAGAGAATTTGTTCTTTTACAGTATTTTACTGATATTTACTAATATATTGATATATTAAGGATATACAAGGATTTTGATCGTTTCTGAAGTGGTTAAATGTAAACAATATGATAATAATGTAAAGATAATTACGTCATAATATGTGTCATATGATTAACACAGGGTGCCTTATGAAATTCTATCTGATTCATCCGAAAGAGAAAAATACATCGATTTTTGCTGATGTCAATTTTCGGAAATTTCGACTTCGCGTTTCTACTGGGATTGTGATTCCTTCAGTGGCTTGGAACGCCGACAAACAGAAAGTAACCAACAAAGAACTGGCTTACGTGCGAATCAATAACCAACTCGCGAATATCCGCGCCCTGGTGGACGAATTCATCTCTGATGCAAAAATAAACAGAAAAGTATTAACGGACGAAGTATTTTCGAAAAATATTCTGCATATCATTAACCCGCAGAACAATCCTGCCGCCGATGCGAATAATAGCGATGGATCGAAAAATAACTTTATGGATGAGTTTGAGAAATTCATCACTTTACGAAAGAATAGCGGAGCTTACTCTGATTCCACAATCGAGAAATATGCTAATGCACTTTCCCATATCAAAGCATATCAATCTTATAATGACTGCGTCCTTAGTTTCGAGTCGATGAACAAAGCATTCTATGATAGTTTTGTGCTTTACCTGAGGCAAACCCGAAATATGCTCAACAACTCAGTTGGCGGAGTGATTAAGGCTTTGAAGACTTTTCTGAATTATGCACTCGATAACGAAATCACGAGCGCCGGTGATTTCAAAAAAAAGGGATGCTTTTGTGTTATTAACGAAGATGTGGAGTCGATTGCCTTGACGAAAGATGAGATTCAAATGATAAAACGTGCAAAACTCAGTCCGCAACTCGAGATTGTGCGCGATATTTTCCTCTTTCAGATCGAAACAATGCTTCGCGTCTCGGATTTGTTCAAGCTAAAGAATGTGAATTTCAGTATTCCCGATCAGGAATTGAGGATTTGGCAAGAGAAAACAAGGAAAAACCTCGTCATTCCGATTAGCAACCACATGATGAAGACTCTCGAACGGTACAATTTCGAAATTCCTACTTTGGGTCGGAGCATTTACAACAAAAAGCTGAAAGAACTTGGCGAGGCTGCCGGAATAACCGAAGAAGTTGAGTGCGTGAAGTTCATTGGAAGCAAAAGAGTGTCGGCAAATGTTCCAAAATATAGGTTGATTTCGAGCCATACTGCACGGAGGACAGGAATAACGCAGCTATTGTTGGCAGGACTGCCGCCAGAAGTGATTCGGAAAATTTCCGGACACGAAAATATTGAAACTCTAATGAAATATGTCAAGATCGAACAGGTTCACGCTGTCCAGATCGTTAGAAACATCTGGAATTCTAACGGAAATTGAAATATTCAGCAAGATATCCCGCATTTTTCGTCGAATATATTGCATTTACCTGCATATTTTTGGCTAATACTTTGCAAATTATATACAATTTATATACTAATTATATACAAATTTCTTACTAATTTCTTACATTATTCTGCGCATTTACCTGCAAATGCTGCTTGGCCAATTCCGCTAAATGCAGTGTGGGACTAGCTATAAGCAATCAGAAAATGCAAATTCCAGGAAATATCCAATTACATAAGACTATCTAAGTCTGACTTGTTGAAATAAACCCGGCCTTGAATCTTTCTTTTTTTCAGAATTCCACTTTTGACCCAGTTATTTATGGTTTGCCGAGAAACCTTCAAGTACTCACCAGCTTCTTTGATAGTAAGTATCGAAGATTTTTTTTCTTTCTTTTCATTGCTTTGAAAAATATTGAGAAATATTTTCATAGTTTTCTCGTTTTCTTCACGAATCATTTCGCGAAGCTCATCCTTAGTTA
>CAZSWR010000069.1:0-20573 GCA_964610885.1 uncultured Hyphomicrobiales bacterium
TTTAAACCTGTCGAATTCGACGGGTTTAGAAAAGAAGCCGGACTGAATAGCTTTGTTCTCACGCCTAAACGTTGGATTGAAGCAACCAACGCTATTGGTTTAGGAACTATCGTTTTCAGTTAGTACTTTTTTATCACATCTTTGGACGGGTTCCGAACCCGCCCCTACATTATTTCTGTATAGTAATTCACTGTCTGGAATGATGCTCTATCATTTCCTAGATGTAAGAAGAATATTTATTCGCTTTGAAAAATAAGTAACTAACAGAAAAAGAAGAGCTTCCCGACTTCTCGAGGGAATGACAAAAACACCCGAATTCAAAAAGTAAATGCTACTACCTTATAAAATTTGTATAAATACGATCTTCCACCTGCGGAAGCGGCACTCCGGCCTTGGCTCCGGCCTCTTTGCAGCGGAGGAACCACGCCATGTTCCGCGCCAGCACTCGCATGGTTTGCAGGCCCTCGAGGTCTCCTCGGACGTCTTCGGGCTTCTGGCCATGGACCATGTTCCAGTATTGCGAAGAAATTATAGGCATCTGCGAAATCGTGAAGTATTTATTCAATTGGTCCAGCGTGGCTGTCGTCCCGGCCCTACGAGCGGAGGCAATGGCGGCGGCGGGTTTCAGATAGAAAGATTTCTTGCCGGCGAGCATGTCCGAAAAGAATACCCGAGCCAAAAATGAGGCGATGGCGCCGCCCGCCGCGGCATAGTGCACTGGCGATCCGAAAATGAATCCATCAGCGCTTGCTGCCTTGGCCACAAATTCGTTGACCGTGTCGTCCGTGGCGCATTCGCCGGCCTCGCGGCAGACCCCGCAGGAAATGCAGCCGGGAATCGGCTCCGAACCGATGTGGAATATCTCCGTCTGGACGCCTTCGGATTCGAGCACAGACGCGATCTCGCTGAGTGCCGTATAGGTGCAGCCATTCCGGTTAGGGCTGCCGTTCACAAGTATAACTTTCATTAAATACTCCTTATTGAAAATATTTTTATAATAGAAGCTTTAGACGAGTGTGCTGCAAGAAAATGTAGGTTTTTTTTTTAAGTTTTGTATGGGAACTGTACCATATGTCATTTTGAATGCTGTAAAAGTCAATACTTCTTTGTACCGCGCGAGCGGTTGTTATATTGTAGCAAATAGTTGATTCTTCAGAATTGATTTCGCATAGCGAATGTTATTTATATTGTTGATTCATGTAGAGCATTATACAACAACCGCTATGCGGTATGATATGCTAAGTGGAAACAAGTTCTACAATACAACAACCGCTACGCGGTATCAACTTGCCGTGCCCCTACAAGAATATTGCGATCCGGAATGAGCATAGCCGAGCTATACATTCTTTCCCATCTCGAATGCTTTGCCGATGTCTCCGGTTTTCTTCGCGTCGCCCATTCTCCACGTGTTGACGCCATACAAAATGCCTTTTTCGTGCGGGGATTCGAGGCACGACGTGAATGCCCGAAATTCTTCGACTGTCCGTTCCAATGCGGGCTTGCTTTCGGTGCCGGCCGTCAGTATGAAATAGAATTCCTTATTGTTCAATTCGGAATAGCGCGCGCAGGTGCGATCGATGAACGTTTTCATCTGGCCGCACATCGTAAAGAAATAGACCGGCGTGGCCATGACGACGACGTCTGCATCAACCAACTTCTGAAGTATCTCGCCCATGTCGTCGTGTTGCGAGCACCCATTGCGTTCGTCGTAGCAGCGGCCGCAACCCGCGCAATAATTGATTTTGTAATTCTTCAAGAAAATCTTCTCGACCGAATGGTTGCTCTCCGCGGCGCCGGAAGCGAAACTGTCGGAAAGCGTGTCGGAGTTTCCTCCCTTTCTCGGGCTGGACGAAATGATTACAACTTTTTTTCCCATATCAAATTACCTTTTTGCAATTATAGCAATATTTTGTGGTTATTTTTCAAATTTATAAAAACGTGCCATGTACCAACCGAATATCAGTGTTGTAGCAATCTGCACCAGAATTGGCGTTGCGAAGAAATCCATATTGATCACGGCGGCATCCAGCAGGAGCGCCTTGATTGCGTAGTAAATGGCCTTCGAGGCCAAGATGCTCCCAACAGCTGCTGTGAATATGTGATTTGTCCTGCGCTTGAGCACGCCGAAAATGTATGCGTTCAGCAGCAGCTCGGCCGAGATTAGCAGCATCTTTGGCAATACCGGATGCGCCGAAGTAACGAACGAAAACGCTGGCAGCGTTAGCGCAATGATATATGGATTGAGCCGCCCCGAATGCACTATCGACAGGATCAAGATCAGGCGCATTGGTTCGATATAGTATATAGGCAGGCTGAGCATATGCGAAAGCGACGGTACGGCATAGACGAACGCGAGGGCAAAGACGTCGATTATCGCGCCGCGAAGCGCTTCGGCCGAAAATAGTTTCTGTGTAAGTGTTTTCATATCTTTATTTTTCATTAATTCAAATTATTAAGGCTCTATAACTCTTAGTGTGGTTAAATCTTAAATTCTTATCTCTCGAAAAATTACAAACCACCCCAGAAACCCATTGCTACGCAAAGGATTTCTTTCCCCTGCTTGGCAAGGAGGGGATAAAAGGGGAGGTCTAAAAATCAAATAACTCACCCACCTAAAACGATATAGAATAATTACTAAATACTCCGATGGCGCTCGAGGCCTTCCACGTAGATCGCGCTTAGCGGGCGGGACGGACACAAGTTTTCGCAAGCGCCGCAGCCGATGCACCTTTCGCTATCCACCACGATCAATTTCGGAGATTTGGGTTCATCTTCCGTTTTCGCCACGATTTGAATCGCACCCGCCGGGCAATGCCGCGCACAATTGTTGCAATTGACACCTTCGGCATAAGCGAAGCATTTCTCTTTGATCCAGACAGCAGTACCGATTTTCACAGCGGATTTCTCGACGTTCGAAATCTTCCGAATCGCTCCCGTTGGGCAAACTTCCGAACACCTTACGCATTCCGGCCGGCAATACCCATTTTCGAACGACATCACGGGCTGGCCGAGCTTGGTCAAATTTTCGCCAGCGCTAAGCACGCTGTTCGGACAATTAGACACGCACAACTGGCAGGCTGTGCAATGCTTTTCGAGGTGCGAGATGCTTTGCGCGCCCGGCGGGACGATTGCCGTAGCTCTTTCGGGCGATGCCTTGTCGCCGATTTCGGCGAATCCACCGTCCACCTTCATCGTCTGGGCATTCACTGCTTTCGCCACGGCGAACAAAGAAGTTACGGCAATGAAATTGCGTCGCGCTGCGGCCGATCCGTTTTTCGCATCGGCTGAAACTGGGCTGCTGGATGTGTGGGTCGCCGGTTTCGTCGGGAGCTTGAACTCTATGGCCGAGTTGCTACATTTCCCGATGCAATCGAAGCAGGCCACGCACCGCGAATAATCTATTTCGTGCGATTCAGGATCGATGCACGATGCTTTGCAATTAAGCGCGCACAATCCGCATGAATTGCATTTGCTTTGGTCGATTCGGTGCTTGAATAGCGAGAATTTCGAGACGAATCCAAGCAAAGTGCCGACCGGGCAAATCGTATTGCAATATGTCCTGCCGCTTCGCCACGAAAGCAACGCCACCGCCGCCAAAGACGCCGATGCAATCGCAAGTACGAGCATTGCGGGGATTTTGACCGACGTTTCGTAAATGTCGTAAACTTCGTAGTTCCCGGCAAAATATGCGAGCATGTTGTTTCCATATTGATACATCGGCGCGAAAAACGAAGTCGCAATCCGGCCGTAGAATGCGTATGGATCCAGCAATATCGCCGCGAGCGAGACCCCGGAGATAATCGAAACGACTGTCAAGCCGAAGATTGTATATCTAGTCTTGGTTTTCGGTTTCGAGTATTTGAATCGATTCTTTTTGAACACTCCCGAAATTCTCGAGATCACGTCTTGGAAAACGCCGAGCGGGCAGATCGACGAGCAATACACCCTGCCGAGCACGGCCGTCAGGACTGTCATCAGGACTATCATGCCGACGTTCAGGCCAAGTATTGCCGGCAGTATTTGCATCCTCGCCGTGAATCCAAGCACCGATTGCAACGTGCCGGTGAAATCCAAAAAGATAAGAGTAACCGATAGGAAGAAGGCTATTGCAAGTCCGATTCTGATTCTTTTCAACATTTGCCCTATCCCCTCTTCGCGTTGGTTTCTGGTTTGTTCTTCGCAATCTTTGGCAATTCGTCTGTCCGGAGACTCTCGACAAATTTATCTATTCTTTCCATTTCCTGCGGGATCCTGATTCGTTGCGGGCATTTCGGAGTGCATTTCCCGCAGCCGATGCAATGATTGGCCTGGCGTAGCTTCTCGACGCTTCGGTCCAAGCTGACCAGGAAGGCTTTTCGTGCTTTTTTGTAATTCTCCGAGCCGGGAGTGTCGGGGAAATTGCCCTCGTCCATGCAGCTGTTGTAATGCGCGAACGTGCCCGGGATGTCGATTCCGTAGGGGCAGGGCATGCAGTAATTGCAGGACGTACAGGTGATGCTTTTGTATTCGAGCATGGTTTGCGCCACGTTCACGAGCATTTTGCGCTCGTCGTCATTTATCGGATTGAACGGCGCGAACGTGTGCAAGCTGTCCTGAAGGTGCTCCTTGAAAGTCATTCCGCTGAGAATGGTAACCACTCCGGGCAGCGAGCCGGCGAAACGAAACGCCCACGAGGCATAGCTTGCGTCGGGATCGGATTGTTTCATCAGCACTTGAGCTTTGTGGTTCGGCCGGGCAAGCCTGCCGCCGAGCAGAGGCTCCATGATCATCGCCGGGACTTTCAGCTTTTCCAAAGTCTCGTACAAATAGCGGGAATTGACGTCGCTCGAACCCTGCACGTTTTCCCAATCGAAATAGTTCAATTGGATCATCGTGAAGTCCCAATCGATGCCCGATTCGTGCATCATATAGTCGAAAAATTCCTTCTTGCCGTGGAAAGACCAGCCCAGATTGCGAATTCTGCCGGCTTTGCGTTCGGACTTCAGGAAGTCGAGCATGCCGTTATCGACGTATCGCGCTTTGAACACATCGTAGTCGCCCAGGGCGTGGAGCAGGTAGTAATCGATATAATCGACCTTCAATTTCGCGAAAGAATCGTGGTAGATCTTCATCGAATCTTCGCGCGAATGCGTTGCGAAATTCGAGAGTTTCGTTGCCACATAATACTTGTTGCGTGGGTGGCGGCTCAGAGCTATTCCGAGAGCTGCCTCAGACATTCCCTTGCAATACGCCGGTGATGTGTCGAAATAATTCACTCCTTTTTCAATCGCAAAATCGATCAAATCGTTGACATATTCCTGATCGATTTCTGTTTCGTTTTCCTCGCCGCCTTCTTTTTTGCGTTGGGGGAACCTCATGCAACCGAAAGCGAGCATAGAGAGTTTGTCACCAGATTTGGCAGTGCGGTAGGTCATTTCGCCGATCGAAGGGTTGGCGGCGCCGGAGGTACGCGCGGTCTCTTTCTTTTTCGGGCTGCATCCGGCCAGCGCAGCGGTTGCGCCGATCGCTCCGATGCTCGTAGTCTTCAGAAAATTCCTTCGATTAAGATTTTGGTTCTTGTCGTCCATTATTTATCCGATTATATTGATTGATCGCAACCATTTTTTAACGTCGTCCGATGCGTTGCCGACGCTTCCGCCTCTGACGGCAAGCCCAGGCAGCAGATTTGAATTCGGGCACATATCTTTAATATCAGAGGCGCTTCTTCCCAAACCGCTTCCTTCGTGAGTGATAAACGGCACAATGGTTTTACCCTCGAAATCGTACGATTCGAGAAAAGCCGCTACCGGAGGCGCAACCGTACCCCACCAATTCGGAGAGCCAACAAAGATCACATCGTAAGCATCAATATTCGACACTTTGGATTTCAATTCGGGGCGGAAATCTGAATTAATTTCCTTTCTTGCTTGGTCTGTAACCGATTTGTAATCGGTCGGATAATCCTTGACCGGTTTGATCTCGAACAATTCGCCACATGTCGATTTAGAAATCATATCGGCAATCACTTTTGTATTGCCACTATGCGAGAAATATGCAATTAATATTTTTCGATTCATATCTTTTTTCTCAATAGTTTGTTGATCTTCTTTTTGCCGAGAGCCACAAGAAAAAGCCAAGATTGAGGCGCAAAGCACTGCGAGCATGATCGGGATAAATTTCATAGTATCCGCCTTATTCTTGGACTAGTTTCGACAATCCCTCGGGATACCTTTCGCCGACTATGGCGATTTTATCTGCCTCGGAATCAATCGAATTCATGTCGGTTTCTGAAATATGCAGCGTGGTAGCTCCGACGTTTTCCTCCAATCTGTGCAGCTTTGTCGTGCCCGGAATTGGAACGAAGCACGGATCCTTCGAGAGAATCCAAGCCAGGGCGATTTGCGCAGGAGTCGCATCATATTTAACGGCAATATCTTTGATGAGTTCGACCAAAGACAGGTTTGCGCTTAGAGCTGACGATTGGAACCTCGGCAGCGATGAACGAAAATCGTTGCTTGGGAAAGTCGAATCTTTATCAATTTTTCCGGTTAGGAATCCTCTTCCGAGCGGGCTGTACGGTACCAAACCAATTCCAAGTTCGTCCAAAGTCGGAATAATATCCTTTTCGAGGTTTCTCCACCAAATTGAATACTCGCTTTGGAGTGCGGCGACCGGTTGGACGGCATGGGCTTTGCGAATCGTTTCGGAATTCGCTTCCGACAATCCGAAATGCTTCACCTTCCCCTCATTGATCAAGTCTTTGACTGTTCCGGCGACATCTTCGATCGGCACATTCGGATCGACACGGTGCTGATAAAACAGATCAATCCGGTCTGTTCTCAACCTTCGGAGCGACTCTTCGGCAACTTTTCGAATATTTTCGGGCTTGCTGTTCAGAGGAGGCAATGCCTGCGAAGCTGTAACGGTTTCATTTTTGGCAGTATTGAATCCAAATTTTGTTGCAATTACAACTTTGTCGCGATAGGGCAAAAGTGCTTCGCCAACCAATTCTTCATTTATATATGGTCCATATACTTCGGCTGTATCAAAGAAGGCGATCCCCATTTCGATGGCTTTGTGCATCAATTTGATCATCTCATTTTTATCGGCTGGCACGCCATACGAAAAGCTCATTCCCATGCAACCGAGACCGAGAGCCGATACTTCCAATTTTCCGAGCTTGCGAGTTTGCATCTTGATTCTCCGAAATATTGTGAAAAAACGTTACACAAAATTATGGGAAATCAAGATATGAAAATAACAATTATCAAACAAAATATTACGAAATTCAAACATTGCGGAATTTCAGCGGGCTGGTTCCGACATTTTTCTTGAAAAAGTTGTTGAAATGCGTAACCTCTGCGAATCCGAGCGAATAGGCAATCTCGGCCACGTTCAGCGCGGTATTCTTCAGCAGCATTTTGGATTCGAGTAGTAACCGTTCGCTAATCACTTGGGTGGTTGTCTTGTCGGTTACTTCCTTGATTGCTCGGTTCAGGTGGTTCACGTGGACGTTCAGCTGCTTTGCGTAGTCCGAAGCGGTGCGCAGCGCGATCTGCCTGTGCGTGTCGTCGATAGGGAACTGGCGTTCGACCAATTCGATGAAAAGAGAGGAAATACGGCTGGAGGCATTGCCATAATTCTTTTCGTAATTTGTCGCCGGCTGCATACGCATGGCGTAGTGAATCAGCTCGAGGACGTAGTTCCTGATCACGTCGTATTTGTACATATAGTCGGAATCAATTTCCTCCCACATGCGGCCGAATAGGTGTTTGACGTCTTTGACCTGTTCGTCGGTCAGCTCGAAGACGGGCGATCCGCCGGGCTGGAAGACTGAGTATTGGTTCGGGCTGCCGAATTGGTCGAAAAACGAAGGCGTGAAGATGCAATAGCTACCCTCGACGATATTTTCCAAACCTTCCCATTTGTATGGAATTAGCGGATTCGAAAACGCAAGGGCCTGCTTTTTGACCTCGAATGATTTGTCTGCGTAGCCGATCGTAACGTTGCCGACCACGAGCGACACCTTGTAGAAATCCCGACGGCGGTAAGGCAGCGGCGCGGTTTTGCACTGCTTTTCCGGGTACAGCCGGAACAGTTTGAAATTGCCGATTTTGCTCGTAATCTCGTCCGGCAGGCAGCAAGCGCACTTGTCTTTGTAGAATTCTTCTATACTTTGTATATTTTCCATTTTGCAAAACTACGAATTTCAAATAATTTGACAAACGCAAAAATAGGGATATTATTGGATTTGCGATTGTTATGTTCTGGATTGTGGGCTGCAAGGGCGATTTTGCCGTGCCCTGACATTTTTGTTTTCTATAAGGTTTTTTTGTCTGTGTTGTTGAATGCTCAATTCTCGGCAAAGGATTACTTCACATATCGCGTAGCGATTAAACTTTGGTAGAATTCGAAATCGTAATCATCTTTGCTATCCCGTAGGGATTAAATTATTGGCTCTATATCGTTTGTGTGGGTATTAAACTCATCAACTCACAGTTTTCAAACCTTAGTCAGAGCATTTTATTAAATCAGAAAACGAAACGCAAATACATATTATTTTCATGTATATTTATAAGTTATCCTCACACACCCCTAAATGGGGCTGCCTCAAAAGCCCTAAAAAACTGTTTTTGGTCGTGTTGAACGTAGTGAAACATCCATTATTAGCAAGGACTTAAGAATGGCGTGGATTCTTCACTTCGTTCAGAATGACCTTTTTGAGACAGCCCCACTTTAAAAATCATATTATGTTTCACTAGAATAATAATTAGGCATATTCTTATCCCCCTCTAATAAGAGGGGGTTAGGGGGTGTGTCAAACAATCTTATTGCCCCGAAGAATTCTTAAAAAGCTCAATTTTCGTTTCTTTGTTGTATTGGACGACAGTACTCACACAAACCGATATAAAACAAAAAAAGAGCGGCAAACCCTGGGGAATCCCCATTGCCTGCCGCTCTCAATCAGAGGGAGGTGTGTGAGTCAGGTGGCAACTGCCACTTTTTTTTAAGTAATGATGAAAGGAAAGATGAACATACATTCATTTTACCTAAAATTACACTTTAGTTGTTTTTGAAATTTCCGAATTTGAACGTCAGGCCGCCAAATGCGCCGCTCAAGTCTTTGTTTGACGTGTTCGGCAGGTCAAGTCCGGAAACCATTCTGTATCCGCCATTAATTCCAAGTTTGAAGAAAGTCGTAATGTTGAATTCAACTCCGGCGCCCGGCTCGAAGACGAAGTATGCACTCGATTCGTAATTCCAGCGATCGTCGTCGTGGTTGCGGTCGTGGTTATCGAATCGGCTGTTCGTATAAGCAGCGCCACCGCCGCCAATCAGGGCATGGATATTGAAGTGCACGAGCGAATTGGCATTATTTACATATTCCAAGAACAAACCGCCATATCCAGTCCGAAGGTATGCTTGGGACGAATCAAAAGTCGTGCGGTATCCGGGCACGTTGTGGTTCGAGGTGATCCCGAAGCCTTGCAACCCGATTCCGAAAGTGTTGTTAATAACCCAAACGCCGCGGCCGCCGACGGCCAAAGCAGAGTTGGAATTTATAGTCGTGCCTCGCACATCAACAGCTCCGTACAGAGAGCTTGTGAATTTGCCCGAACCGCCAAACAGGGTCTCCATTTCCTCGGCTTTCAAGGCCGGTGCAATACAAAAAGCTGCTATCACAATTAATGCGACTATTTTTCTCATCATATCATCCTAATAATTTCGTAAATACCTATTTGTATGCTTCAAACTCCTTTGGCGCCCATCGCGGGCAGCGAGTAGGACATTTTGCCGGCCAATATGTCCACAATATTGTTTACGTCATCTTTTCTTTTTTGTTTCACTAATCGAACATTTTCCTGAATCATACATCCCAGAGCGCCGCCTGCCGGCCGATCCGGCCTTGAATTTTTTATACGCTCGCTCATAGGATCGTGTTGAAATGTATTGATCACCCATCCCACGGGTTAACCCGTGGGTTCGATACAAGCTATATCTCCAATATAATCAATGTATTAGCGCAAACCGTTCTTTGGCCCCTTAGAAAAAGGGGGTTGGGGAATTGTCGATATTTCAATGAGTTACTGCAACTTTGGCAATGGGGCAAGCCCCACTGTTTCCAGGAAATACTATTTCAACAGACTGTTAGGAGCCTGCCAGAAATAGTATTGATCAGCCATCCTACGGGTTAACCCGTAGGTTCAAGCATCCCCCTATCTCTATTATTATCAGTGTATTACGCCATTCTTTTCTTTAGCCCCCTTAGAAAAAGGGGGTTGGGGGATTTGTCGATATATCAATGACTTATCGCGACCTACGCAATGGGTTGAAAATAATCGCTGCTAATCTTGTACTATTTCGACAGCTTGTAAGCAATTCCCGCCGAAGGCAAAGATTTCTTCCGCGTGCGATACTATTCCTTTGCCATTGTCGCTGTTGTTACTTATTTTTGTTGGTTTGTTGCATTAAATATATTTATGGCAAGTATGAAGCAAATTGTTCAGCACCAGAAGACAGGCGATATTTTAGTCGAAGAAATGCCCACTCCGCAGTGCCTCCCGGGCGGAATACTGGTTCGTGTGGCCTGTTCGGCGATCAGCGCGGGCACGGAGAAGACCAGCGTTTCCAATGCGAAGTCCACACTTTTGGAGCGTGCGCGTAAGCAGCCCGACCAAGTGCGGTTAGTGCTTGATTTTATCAAGAAAGAAGGTATCGCTTCCACTTTTCGGCGAGTGCAGAACAAATTGGATTCATTCAAAACGCTCGGCTACAGCCTCAGCGGCACTGTCATCGAATCCCTCACGGACGAATTCTCCGTGGGCGACCGCGTGGCGTGCGGCGGGGCGGGCTATGCCGTCCATTCGGAAATCATTACCGTACCGCGGAACTTGGCCGCGAAACTCCCCGAAAGTGTAGAGTTCGCCGATGCTGCGTATTGCACAATCGCTTCGATTGCCATGCAGGGAGTGCGCCAAGCGGACGTGCGTTTGGGCGAATCCGTGGCGGTTATCGGTTTGGGTCTGATCGGGCAAATCACAATTCAATTGCTCAAAGCCTCGGGCTGCCGCGTGGTCGGTATGGACATCAATTCATCGCTATTCGATATTTCGCGGGCTTCCGGCGCGGACGAAGTTTTCTTAAGCTCGGCCGACGAAGTAAAGCGAATCCGCGCGGCGAGCGGCGGCTCCGGGTTCGATGCCGTACTGCTGACGGCCGGCACGTCGAGCAACGAACCCGTAGAAATCGCCCTACAAATCGCTCGGAAACGCGGCAAAGTGGTCGTGGTGGGTGCTGTCGGCATGAATTTGCCTCGCTCTCCCTTCTACGAAAAAGAAATTGATTTCAAAATATCGTGCAGCTATGGCCCCGGGCGCTACGACCCCAACTACGAAGAGCTTGGGTCGGACTATCCGGCAGCATTCGTGCGCTGGACAGAGAACCGGAACATGCAGTCGGTCTTGCAATTGCTCTCGGAGCGAAAACTCAATTTTAAATTGCTTACCACGCACCGCTTCGATATGGAAAAGGCCGCCGACGCCTACGATATTATCACCGGCAAGGTCCAAGAGAAACACTTGGGCGTGCTGCTCGAGTACCCCGAACGCCCCCAAGCGAATGCCCCAAAAGCTCCCGTGGCCTGCGCCAAGTCCGGCAAAGTTGCCATTTCATTCATCGGGGCCGGAGCGTTTGCCCAATCAATGCTTCTGCCGCCGATCAAGGCCAGCGGCGCCGATTTGGTTACGGTAACGACTTCCACGCCGTCCAATGCAGCATCGATAGCCAAGAGGTACGGTTTCTCGGAGGCCTCTACCGATTCGTTCGCGGCAATCGCCTCGCCGGATTCCAATCTGGCTTTTTGCGCGACTCGCCACGACAGCCACGCCCAATACGTTATGAAAGCGATCGAATCTGCGAAGCCCATTTTCGTGGAAAAGCCACTTTGCACCTCTGTTGAGCAGTTGCTGGATATTGAAAAAGCTCTCGCCAAGCGCCCTTCGCCGATTATGGTCGGATTCAATAGGCGCTTTTCGCGTTCGTTCGTGGCGATCGACGAGTTTTTCTCGGGCCGTACCGAGCCGATGATGATTAAATACAGAGTCAATGCCGGATTCATTCCGAAGACTCACTGGCTGTACCAACCCGGGCAGGGCGACGGGCGAATCGTGGGCGAGGCCTGCCATTTCATCGATTGCATGGTGTTCCTGGCGAAATCGATGCCCGTCAGAGTATTCGCCGAATCAATTTCGTCGAACAATCCCGACACATTCAACAAAGACAATGCAGCCATCACGATTAAATTCGCCGACGGCTCGCTTGGCGTATTGGAATACGTTGCAAATGGCGATTCTGCGCTGCCGAAGGAATACTGCGAAGTGTCGAGCGGCCAAAGCTCAGCCGTGATGTCCAACTTCCAAAGCGTCGAACTCTACCGCGCCGGCAAATTGAAAAAAGTCAATTTCGACGGGCGGAAAGGAATCGATGAGGAAGTGGCCGCCGTGATCGAGGCAGTCCGCTCTGGGCGCCAGATGCCCATCCCATACGAGCAAATCCGCGCGGTAACGCTTTCCACGTTCGCAGCACTGGAATCCATGGCAACCGGCCTGCCGGTGGAGTTATAACGACTCGAATTCTATGAATATTTCTCCAACTAAAAATGGTTCACACGGATTGATACCGCGTGAGCGGTTGTTCTATTGTAGTGAGTTGTTTCCCCTTTGCATGTCATACCGAATAGCGGTTGTTGTATAAAACGTTGGAGATTCAACCGGATTAATATAACACTCTCAGCGCTGTATGAAGTAATTTCGACATTCTCAATAAGCTCCTGAAACCTTCCGAAGGTTAATAGCATTAGACCTTTTGTTCAAGACATATGTTATAGAACCTTCGGAAGGTTAAAGCGCTTCTTCGATACAGAATCAAAAGCCGAATGCGTGAAATATTAACACTCGTGGCATCATTCAATATTTCGCTCCTTCGGAGCTTTGTGGTTTTGCTTAAATCAATTCTATGAATATTTCGCACCGTTGGTGCTTACCGTGGAGCTGGTCAGAAAGATTAAATCGTCCAGCAAGAGATTACTGTACTATGATAATCATATTTCCAGACATCTATTAATTATGAATTATAATATCAATAAGCCTTGACAATAAGGGTTTAGCGTGGCATTGTGTTTCGGAAAATAATATTAAAAACAATTAATTTCAGGAGTTTCAAATACTGCTAATTTTGCTTCGTTGATTTGTTCTTTTTCGGAAGCGAACACTTTGAAAACCGGTTTTTTAAATATGGCAAGGGGCCGTAGGTGGCAAAGGAATCTTGTGATTCTGTGCATTTCCCAATTTATTGCGTCGATTGGTATGGGAGGATTCATTCCATTCCTACCGCTTTACGTAAGGATGCTTGGGGTAACCGACCCCGATTCCGCCGTTATTTGGAGCGGATTGCTTATGTCTGGATCGTTCCTTACGGCAGTCATTTTTGTTCCAATATGGGGCACTGCCGGCGACAAATACGGGCGCAAGCTAATGATACTTCGCGCAGTTTTTGGTTTGGGAGCTGTGGTTGCTCTGATGGGATTGGCGCAAAACGTTTGGCAATTTTTCCTACTGCGGTTGGTACAGGGCGCGGTTAGTGGTTTCTTGGCATCTGGACTTGCGTTCGTCTCGACGGATGCTCCCCGCGAGCATTCAGGATACGCAATTGGAATCTTTCAGAGTTCGATAGCTGCCGGCAACATAGTTGGTCCATTTGTGGGCGGCGTCCTTGGAGATTTAATCGGAATCCGTTTTGTGTTCTACGCAGTGGGCATACTGTGCGTTCTTTCGGGGCTTAGTGTATTGCTTTGGCTCAAAGAGGACAAATCGAAAATCGTCCCGTCTGCCGAGGATAGCTATTTTCGGAATTTGAAATTCATCATTTCGTCGAGCCAGCTCCGAGTCCCGATATTGCTAATATTCTTGGTGCAAGCCGGTATCAATTTTACAAATCCTATATATCCATATTTCGTCGAATTATTAAACGCACCTCCCGAATTGCTATCTACGATAACCGGTTCTTTGGTGGGAATACTTGGAATAATGAGCATTTCGATGTCGCCATTCTGGGGCAAACGAAGCGACAGAGCCGACTATCGGAAGACGGTGCGAATTGCCGCTTGGGCGTGTGCCATAGCGATTATTGGACAGGCGTTTATGCAGGAGTATTGGATGCTCTATCCGTTCCGAATTGTGATTGGAATCTTCTTTGCGTCGCTGATGCCATCGCTCTATGGCGAACTAAGCAAGAAATCTCCCGACAGCAACAAAGGCGGGGTTATGGGATTCGCATCGAGCGCCAATATGGCTGGCATCCTAATGGGCTATTTGCTCTGCGGATTTACTGCGGCGGGGGCTGGGTATGTGTCTTGCTTCGTTGTTTCGGCTGTACTGCTTTCGAGCGCAGCCCTGCTGGCGCGCCGCAGCCAAACTGCGCGAAGCGAAACATCAGCACAGCTATCGGCAGAACTGCCCGAGTAGATTTGAATTATATAGGATTATTAACATTTTGTAACAATGAAAGAAGGGAGAATTCTTAATAACTTAGTATTATATAGAACCATCTCTATACAATTCGTTATAGAACCAACATTGTTTTTACAAAAGAATTAACCTTATCCTTTTTTCCTAACCTTCATAGCGCAAGCAATTTTATTTACAACATACATTGTTATCTTATTTACTTGAATTTCATAAGACTATAAGGTCAATCTCTTGGTTCGGGTTTTCGGGTGCTATGAAGGTTTGTGTGTGTTAATAAGGTTAATTGTGGTTATTGATTTCGTAGGGACTCGGCACGATGTGCCCTTTTCCAAGTAGCTTACAAGAAGAGTGAATTTTCAACGACGGGCATCAACCCATTGAAATACCAACAAATCCCCTACACCCTTTTTTCTAAAGTGGCTAAAGAATCACTTTCACATCGAACACTTATAGGATTAGGGATAGATATTGAGGGTTTCTCATACAAACAATTTGGGTAAATGATACTACCATTTGGAATGGTAGTATCATTATAAAAAAAAGCCCGACGTTTGCGCGCCGGGCTGTTTTAGTATCAATCGCAAAAGCGATTATTTTTTCTCGGGCATTGCGATGAAGGTTTTCATCGTGGACATGTCGAGATATTTCTTTGCAGCATTGTGGAGTTTTTCTACTGTCAGTCCGTCCACCATTTTGTCGAAGTCCAAAATCTTGCGTAAGTCTTCGCCGTTCTTGTGGTACGATTCGAGCATGTTAAGCCAATATCTGTTTTCTTTCAAATTGACTTCGCGGTCGCGTTTCAACAATTCTTTCACTTTATTCAATTCTTCTGGTTTCACCGGTTCGTCAACGAGTTTCTTCATAACATCCTTGCAGCCATCGACCAGTTCTTCGCTTCTGTCCGGGTTGCAGCCAAAACCGATAGAAGTCGTGAAGGTGGGTTTGGGAATATTAGTTGCGGAGATTCTGCCGCCCACGCCATAGGTACCGCTCTTGTCCTCGCGGATGGATTCGCGGAGCCTGATGTTGAAGATTTCGCTAAGAGCGTTTGTAAGGAAGCGTTCTTCTCTTGTCCAATTGAAATCGCCTTTGATCATCAGTCGGACAGTGCATTTCTGTTCGATGCCTTTATAAACGACTTTCTTTAATGATTCTTTCGGATAGGTGATGCCTTCGTCTTTCCATTTGTCCTGTCCGGGAACGGAAGGAAGCGAAGCAAGATATTTTTCTGTGTAGAGTTTCAACGAGTCGATATTGAAGTTACCGACAACGAAGAGAGTAAACTGTCCGGCATTCGCAAAGCGTTCGCGGTAGAAGCTAAATGCTTCGTCAAGTTTGATATCGTCGCATGTTTCGACTGTATAGGGTTTTGTACGGAAATGATAGTTGGTCATTGTTCCGTTCAATGTATCGCGGAAAGCTTTTTCGGGTGCATTTTCGGAGTTCTTGATGCTTGCTTTCATTTTCTCGATCATTGCGCGGTATGCTTCTTTGTCTTTTCTCGGCTCGGTGAAGTGCAGGTTGATAAGTTGGAACATGATTTCCATATCTTGGGGCGAGCAATAAGCGCCAAGGTCTTGAGTAAAATCATCGATTGAGGTTTGGCAGCTCGCCATTTTGCCTGTGAGTATGCGCTCGATTGCATCGGCATCGTTCTTGCCCAAGCCGCCGCGAGCGACGATCGAGGAAGCATTCTCGGCCGAATGGTATATATTGTCTGGTGCGAGCGATGTGCCACCCCAGCTGTAACCGGAAACCATGATTTCGTCATTCTTGAAATCAGTTTTTTTCAAATACATTTTCATTCCGTTCGAAAGGGTCCAAACAGTAACGTCGAGTTCTTTAATATTTTCTGTCGAAGTAATTGTGCCCGGTTCGGGTTCTTTCGAGAAAAGAGGTTTCGTCTTGACTTTGTCCACATATGCAGCATGTTTTGCATTGCGTACTTCTTCGAGTTTTGCAATAACTTGGGCTTCGGTTGGTACAGCAACTCCGGCTTTCTCCGGCACGCTGACTGTGATAACCACGTTGTCGTTTTGCATGATGTGTTTGCTCAGGTCGTTAACCTCTTGGAGGGTTATTTCGTTGATGAATTTTTTGCTCAACGCATAGTCCATGTCCACGCCGGCATACGATTCGCCGGTCAATACGTGGCGTTTCAATTCTTGGGCCAAATCGTCTGATTCTTCTTTGCCTTTTTCGGCAAGCATTTTTTCATTCGAGCGAAGCATTTCTTTCTTTGCGCGTTCGAATTCGCCAGGAGTGAATCCGTGTTGTTGGATTCTGTAAGCTTCGGTAAGCACGCCTGAGAAACCGTCAATGATGCCATCTTCTTTGGTAAGTGCGATGAACGATGCTGCGTTAAGGTTCGAAAGGAAGTCTTCCATGCCGCCGCCTGCGTAGAGGAATGGGGCATTGGGTTTGCGGATGATTTCTTGTATCCTCTGATTGAACATGTGGTTGTAGAAGTTCTGAACATAGCCCTCGCGATATTCGCGGAATGTTCCTTTTTCCAATTTCGGATATTTAAACATTATGTTGATCATCGGGTTGGTTAATTCCTTGTCGCTGGCGATCGAGACAAGAATACCTTTGTTGTCAGGCACTGTGTACTGAATTCTTTCGCGAACGTTTTTAGGATTGGTCAAGCCTTTGAAGTGTTTTTCGATCATTTGTTGCATTTTCTCGATTTCGAAATCGCCAACGACTACCACCGACATAAGTTCGGGGCGGTACCATTCATAATAGAATCTTTTGATGACGTCGTGCGAGGCATTTTTGACTACGTTAGTATCGCCAATGGGAAGGCGTACTGCGTAGCGAGAATCGTGAAGAATAACGGGAAGGTGTTTGTTTTGGATACGCTCGCCGGCGCCACGGCCGCCGCGTTGTTCTTCGAGCACCACGCCGCGTTCTTTGTCCACCTCAGTGGGGTCGAACGCAACATTGTGGCCCCAATCCTCGAGGATTTGCATTGCCTTTTCGAGTGTCTCTTCGTTGTCGGTGGGCACTTTCAGGAAATACACTGTTTCATCGAAGCTGGTATATGCGTTAAGTTCTGCTCCGAACTTCATACCAATGCTCTCAAGGAATTTAACTAATTGGTCCTTGGGGAAATTCTTGGTACCATTGAAGCAAAGGTGCTCGTTCAGGTGGGCAAGGCCTTTCTGATCCTCGTCCTCATAGCAAGCGCCAGCGCGAATAATGATCATAAGTTCGGCTCTATTAGCAGGCTTTTTGTTCTGACGGATGAAGTATGTCAATCCGTTATCGAATTTGCCTGTAACGACTTCCTTCATGTTTGGAATCTTTTCGTCCAAACTCTTGTAATCGATTACTGGCTGTGCATAAAGGCTGACTGCGGAAAGTATTAACACCGCGAGCAACGCCATAATTGAGAATTTCTTCATGCAATAACCTCATTAAAATTTAAAAATACTCGAAAAAATCTATATTAGTCAATATCAATTTATATCCTGTTTATCAACTCTTTGAAAATGGCCGTTAGGTTCGGTTCGGCCATGCCGGCGGCTTCCAAAATTTCTTCGAGCGATACCGCCCTTAGCGAATCGGGGTAGCACTCGTCGGTGATGATCGACATTCCGAGCACCTCAAGCCCCATGTGGCGGGCGACAATATTTTCCGGGATGGTACTCATTCCGATGACGTCCGCCCCGGCGAAACGCAGGAACCGGTATTCGGCGCGTGTTTCCAGGCTCGGGCCGGTCATGGCAGAGAATACTCCTTTGTATAGCTTAATCTTCAAATCGAGGGCGCATTGCTCTGCAAGCTGGATCAGTCGGTGCGAGTAAGGTTCGCTCATGTCGGGGAAGCGTGGGCCGATTTCCGGGTCGTTTGCGCCGATTAGCGGATTGTCTCCCAAGAGATTGATGTGGTCCTCGATGAGCATCAGCCCGCCCTTGCGGAAATATGGATTCAGCGATCCGCAAGCGTTCGACACGAGCAGAGACTTGATCCCGAGGTATTTCATCACGCGGACAGGAAAAGTGATTTCCTGCATCGTGTAGCCCTCGTAGTAGTGCATCCTGCCCTGCATCGCCACGATCGGCTTGCCGCAGACAGTGCCGAAAATCAATTGGCCCGTGTGCGATTCAACCGTCGAAAGCGGGAAATGCGGGATTTCCTCGTATGGAATGGAACACTCGACCGATATTTCATTTACCATCGCGCCAAGCCCTGTCCCAAGTATGATTCCGATCTGCGGTTCGAGGTTCGTTTTGCGCCTAATGGCCGCAATAGCAGTCTCGATCTTTGTCATTAATTCCGATTTGTTTGTTTCCATTGTGTAATATTCATTGTGTGAAATAATCCTCGTCCACATTACTTGTATGTGGCGCGAGTTGGAAAAAAGTTTCTTTTTATTTTTCAATGTTGTGAAAGCAAATGCTGCTGCCCGGTTTGCACCTATCGCGCATAGAATCGGTTGCCAAATATTGCCGTGCCAACGCGAACCATCGTGGCGCCGAGCGCAAGGGCAATCTCGAAATCGCCGGACATTCCCATCGACAGGTTCTTGAGCCGTGTGCCTGTCCGTTCGGCTAATTCTTCGCGCAGCTTGGCGAGCATCGAGAACTCTCGGCGGCAGACTTGTTCGTCCGGGCTGAAGGAGCCGATTGTCATCAGTCCGACAATGTTTATATTGGGTACCAACCGGACGGATTCGTACAATTCGGCGAGCTGGTTCGGTTCGCATCCCGATTTGGATTCCTCGCCGGAGGTGTTGACCTGGAGCATAATGTCGATTGTTCGCCCATTTTTTTCTGCTTGGCGGGAAATTTCTTCGGCCAATCGGAGCGAATCGACCGAATGAATCAAATCGACAAACGGGGCGATATATTTCACTTTGTTCGTCTGCAAGTGGCCGATGAAATGCCAACGCGGCACTTTGATGCCGGCCGCCGTGAGCGCGTCGTACTTGTCTTTCATTTCCTGGACGTAGTTCTCGCCGAAATCTGTGATGCCGGCCGCAACTGCTGCCGCCAATACTTCGGCGGGGTGCGTTTTCGATACTGCTATCACGGTGATCTCGTCCGGCCGCGCCGCTGCCCGCCGTGCGCGATTAGCAATTTCACTGTAATTGGCCTTTAGTTCTTCGCTTAGTTTTATGTCAATATTCATGTTTTTTGCTCATTATATATAATATACAAAGTTACGAGAATTTTGGATATTTACATAGAATTTCGTGAAAATAAAAACAAATACTAATGGCTTTGCTGGCGTATGATGGTTTATTGAGGTGAAGGATTTTGGGGTTGGATTATGCTTTGAGTGGGTACCATCAAATACAACAAGGAAGGCCATATTATGCTATTGGATAAAACTCATCGTGTCAATATGATTGTACAACACACCCCCTAACCCCCTCTTATTAGAGGAGGATAAGAATCGGCCTAATAGTATTATTAGTCTACCAGAAAATATTTTTTAAAGTCCCCTCTAAGAAGAGGGGATTTAGGGGTGTGTGGAGATAAATGTATGAAATATTAGCTTTTAATTGGCATTTGCGATTCGAAATACACCCTCTTTCGAAGGTTGTTAATTTGTCTTTCAACCAAACCGATTAACGCACGAAGTGAGGCATTTCGTTCGGCAGGATGATGCTGAATTCCGCCAAGCCTTTGAACTGGCCATTCTCGCGCCACGGGGTTTGGATGATGATTTTCTTGACGCCGTTTTTCTCGATTGTGTAGATGTTTTCGCCTTGTGTGTCGATTAGTTCTTTCAGTTTGGTCCTGGCCGGTTCCGGGTGGCATTCGTAGATATTCGTACCGATCATTTCGCTTCCGCCCTTGGCTTTGTATTGCTCGCAGCAGCGTTCGTTCATATAGACAAGCGTTCCGTCCGTGTCGCAAAGCATGACCGATGCTCCCATTTCGTCGATGAATCCGTGGTTCATTATGTATTCCTCAATTAACTCAAATTATTAATTCAATATCTTTTAAAGTGGGTCGAGTTGTTTGAATAAATAACCTCCCCTTTTGTCCCCTCCTTGGCAAGGCAGGGTTGTTTCATTCTAGCAAGAGGCACAACTGCTCAACGTCTTGAGCG